>NZ_JBHUXV010000001.1:0-242196 GCF_042669125.1 Streptomyces sp. NPDC057253
GGGTTCCCGTACGGCGCGCACGGCCGGCACCGCGTCCGCCGTCACCTCACGGCTTGAGCGGGTCGTGTCCGAGGGACATCAGCCGGTGCCTGCGGGGGGTGTCCTCGGCCTCGGGCTCGTTCTCCACGTCGACCTCCGCGCTGACGGTGTCCACGACCTCGTACATCACCTCGATGTCCTCGTCGGTCAGGTCCGTCCGCCGCTTCTGGAGGATCGCCAGGACATGCTGCCCCGTCGGATCGCCGGCGTGCTCCGGCAGCGGCTCCGAAAACTCGTCGGCGTCGCTCACCCGCAGCCAGGCGGCGAGTTCCTGCGAGGTCATGTTCACCACGCGGTGGAAGTCCTCCCACAGCGCGTCGAGTTCGAGGGCGTCGGTCATCGGGTGCCCCTTCCGTGTGCGTACGTCCGCCGGTGTGGCGTCAGCTGTCCTTGGGCCAGTTCTCCGCGTCGAACATCCAGCGCTGCTTCTCCAGTTCCGCGGTGATCGAGATCAGCAGGTCCTGGCTGACCGGGTCGGCCTTCTCCGTCGCCTCGATGCGCTCCCGCAGACGTCCGATGGCCGCCTCCAGGGACTCGACCATGAGCCCGACGACCTCGGTGTCCCGCACCCAGCCGTCCTTCGGGCCGGGCAGGGTGAAGGCCGACGCGATGGTCTCGGGCCGGCCGTCCGGCGGCAGCCCGAGCGCGGCGGCGCGCTCCGCGACCGTGTCGGAGAACTCGCGGGCGGCCGTGACCACCTCGTCGAGCTGGAGATGGATGGAACGGAAACGCGGCCCCACCAGGTTCCAGTGGGCCTGCTTCCCGATCAGGGAGAGCCCGACGAGATCCACCAGCGTGCTCTGCAACGCGTCCCCGGTGACCTGGCGGGCGTCTTCGGGAAGCGTGCTCTTCATGACAGTCATACGGTGCTCCTCCTTCTGGCACGGTCGATGCCGGCACGGAGCAGTTCGTCGCGTTCCTGCTCGCAGGTTCCGCCCCACACGCCCGAGGTCTGCCCGCTGCTCAGTGCCAGATCGAGGCACTCGGCGGTGACCGGACAGCGGGCACACACGCGCTTGGCCGCCGCGGTGTCCCGCAGCGCCGGGCCTTGTGTGCCCACGGGGAAGAACAGCTCGGGGTCCTCTCCCACACAGGCCGCTCGACGCAACCACTCCATGGGGGCGCGGGTGCCCCGGGCGTACTCGTGCAAACAGCAGGTGTCTCAGTGTGTGAGCACGTCGTCGATGAAGTCCGTCACGTGCGCGAAGACCTCCGCCTTGTTCGTCTCGTGGAACACCTCGTGCCGGGCGCCGGCGTAGATCCGCTCGGTGTACGCCTCCCCCCGGATCTCCTCGACGCCGACCCGGCTCCCGGCGAGCGGGACCAGCCGGTCGTCGTCGCCGTGCAGCCACAGCAGCGGGAGCGGGCCGAGGCCGCCACCCTTGGACACGGTCTCCAGCGTGCGCGCGAACGCCTCCAGCGTCGGCCGCTTCATCGGCCCATGCCAGACGAGGGGATCCGCGGCGTACGCGGCGCCCACGCCGGGGTCGCGGGAGAGCGAGGCCGGGCTGATGGGCGTGTCGGGGATCTCGTCCAGGGCGAGCAGCGCCCCCGGCAGCTCCCATGCGCCGATCACCGGCCCCGACAGGACGAGTGCGGCGAGCTCGTCGCCGTAGCGCTGGGCGAAGCGGGCGGCCATCAGGCCGCCCATGGAGTGGCCGACCATGACGAGCGGTACGCCGGGGTGCGCTTCCCGGACCAGGTCGGCCACCGTATGCACGTCCGTGACGACGTCCTCGAAGTCCTCGATCAGGACCCGCTCGCCGGACGACTTCCCGTGGCCGCGGTGATCGGGCCCGAAGACGGCCGCGCCGTGCGCCCCGAGGACCCCGGCGAGCTCCTCGTACCGGCCGATGTGCTCGCCGTAGCCGTGCACCAGCAGGGCCGTGTAGCGGGGCCGGTTCTTCGGCCAGGTGCGGACGGTGAGGGAGCCGTGGGTTCCCGTGAGGAGGTGCTCGGGCATGTCTGCTCCAGCTGGTCGGGGTCCGGTGCGGGCGGTGCCGATTAAAGCGGCTCGGTGACGGGCGGGGGAGTGCGCCTCCTGCGCGCCTCCTGTGTGCCTCAAAGACCACTTGGCGGCTCGATGGGAGTACGCCCGCACGACCACTCGGTGGGGGTGCGCGAACAGGACCACTCGGCGAGACGGCACTTACCAGGGCCGTTACCTGCATCTAGCATCGGTCTCCGCATGGACACGATGACGCTCTGGCACATTTCCGGCTGGGAGTTCGCCGCGCTCGCCGCCGCGGCCCTGCTCGTCGGCTTCTCCAAGACGGCCGTCAGCGGGGCCAACACGGTCAGCCTCGCGATCTTCGCCGCCGTACTGCCCGCCCGCGCCTCCACCGGCGCGCTGCTGCCGATCCTGATCGCCGGGGACGTGCTCGCGGTGCTCACCTACCGACGGCACGCCCACTGGCCCACGCTGTGGCGGCTGTTCCCCGCGGTGGCGGTCGGCGTGATCGCGGGCACCCTGTTCCTGGAGTGGGCGGACGACGGGATCGTACGGACGTCGATCGGCGCGATCCTGCTGCTGATGGCCGGGGTGACGGTCTGGCGCCGCCGCACGGCCGACGCCGAGGAGGAACCCGACTCGGTCGCCACCCGCGCGGGTCGCGTGAAGGCCCGCTCCTACGGCGTCCTCGGCGGCTTCACCACCATGGTCGCCAACGCGGGCGGCCCGGTGATGTCGATGTACCTGCTCTCGGCGGGCTTCCGCAAGCTCGGCTTCCTCGGCACCTCGGCCTTCTTCTTCCTGATCGTCAACGTCTCCAAGGTGCCCTTCAGCGTCGGCCTCGGCCTGATCGACGGCCGTTCACTGCTGCTCGACCTCGCCCTCGTGGTGTTCGTCGTACCCGGTGCTCTCATCGGCAAGTGGGCGGTGAACCGGATCAACCAGCGGCTCTTCGAGCGGATCGTGATCGCGGCGACGGTGGTGGGGGCGGTGCAGCTGCTGGTGCGGTGACGTCTGCCTAGGGGTCTGTCGTCTGCCTGTGGGCCTGTGGAGTGCCTACGCGCCTGTCGACCCGCGCAGCAGCGCCGGCAGGTCGGCGAAGGACTCGATCACGTGGTCGGGCGTGCCGGTGGCGGCCCGGTGGGTCTCCGGAAGGTACTTGCCTGTCTTCACGAGGACCCCGGTCAGGCTGGCCCGCTGTGCGGCGAGGACGTCCGACTCGATGTCGTCGCCCACCATCAGCGCCTCGTCCGCCCTGGCCCCGAGCCGCGCGAGCGCCGCCTCGAAGAACGCGCGCGACGGCTTGCCGGTGACCTCGGCCTCGGTCCTGGCGGCCTTCTCCAGCCCGGCCAGGAAGGCCCCGGCGTCGAGCTGGAGCCCGTCGTCGGTACGCCAGTACAGATTGCGGTGCATCGCCACCAGCCGGGCCCCGCGCTGGAGGTGCCCGAAGGCTTGGTTGAGCGCCGCGTAGCCGAACTCCGGCCCGGCACCCCCGAGGACGACGACCTCGACGTCCTCGGACTCCGGGCCGACGAGCGTGAGGCCGACGAGATCCTCCGCGATGTCCCCGCTGTTCAGCAGCGTGCAACGGGCTCCGGGGCAGTGGTCGGCCAGATACGCGGCGGTGACCGCGGGCGCGGTGAGGATGTCCTCCGGCGCGACGGGGAACCCCGCCGCCGCGAGCGTGGAGGCGATCGAGGCCCGCGTCCGCGAGGTCGTGTTGGTCACCAGCGCGACCCCGAAACCCGCGTCCCGCACCTCCCGCAAGGCCGCCACCGCCCCCGGCAACGGCTCCCACGACACGGTGAGAACTCCGTCGATGTCGATCAGGACCGCGCGTACGGATGCCATGTCGGGACGATAGCGAGTGGGGGCGGGGAGCGCCTGTTGCGGTGCGTGGCCGTGTGGGCGGGGCGTGCCGTGCGTGCGGTGGGCGTGATGGGGCCGGCCTGCGTGATGGGTCCGGCCTGTGCGGGGTGCACGGGGGCGGGGTGCACGGGGTGTGCGGGGTGCGTGGCGTGTGCGGGGTGTGCCCCTGACCTCGTACGCTGACCGCCATGTCCCCCCACGTCCTGATCCTCGGCGGCACCACCGAGGCCCGTGAGCTGGCCGCCGTGCTCGCGGGGCGCCCGGGGGTCCGGGTGACCACCTCCCTCGCGGGACGGGTGGCCCGGCCGGGGGCGATCGTGGGGGAGGTGCGGGTCGGGGGCTTCGGCGGTGCGGAGGGCCTCGCCGAGTGGCTGCGGGAGGAGCACGTCGACACCCTGGTCGACGCCACGCACCCCTTCGCCCGCGCCATCACCGCCAACGCGGCCCGGGCCGCCGCGCTGACCGGCGTACCCTCGCTGGTGCTGCGCCGCCCCGGCTGGCGCCCCGGCCGGCAGGACCGCTGGCACCTGGTCGACTCCCTCGACGAGGCCGCGCAGTCGCTGCCGGGTCTCGGCCGACGGGTGTTCCTGACCACCGGCCGGATGGAACTGGCCGCGTTCGCCCACCTCACCGACCTCCACTTCGTCGTACGGTCGGTGGAGCCGCCCGAGCCGCCGATGCCGCCGCACACCGAAGTGCTCCTGGCCCGCGGCCCGTTCACGGTGGCGGACGAGTCGGCGCTCCTGAAGAACCACCGCATCGACGTCCTGGTGACCAAGGACAGCGGGGGAGCGGCCACGGCCGCCAAGCTCACCGCCGCCCGCGAACTGGCCCTGCCCGTCGTGGTCGTACGCCGACCACCCCTGCCGGCCGGGGTCACGGAGGTACCGGACGTGGCGGGAGTCCTGCGGCGGCTCGATCTCAACTCGCCGTGACCGAGCCCCGCATGCGGTCGATCGCGCGCAGCACCTCGTCACGGTTCTTCGCGCGCTTGACCCACGCGGGCAGCCGGGCGACACAGGTCATCTTCCGGCCGTGCTCGTACCAAGGGTCCCGCTCACGCAGCGAGGCGGCGACGAACCGCCGGATCAGGTCCAGATGCGCGAGGTTGTACGCCCACAGCTCCCCATGCCTGGTCCCGGCACACAGCCACAGCGGGGGCCGGCGGCAGCCGTTCACGACCCGGGACAGCCCGCACGAGCGGCAGATCACGCGCGACTCCGGGCGAGCCGTCCGCCCCGAAGGTGCGCTCCGCTCCAAGCCGGCGCTCCCCTCCAAGCCGGCGCTCCCCTCCAAGCCGGCGCTCCCCTCCAAGCGGACGCCCCGCTCGAAGTGGGCGAGCCGGTCGCAGCGCGGGCACCGCACGAGCGCCGAGCCGCTGAAGTCGTAGGCGAGCGAACCTGGGTCGTGGAAGCGGACGGGGGCGGGAGACATGCCGTGAGTATGGCGGGCGCCCGTTCCGCCGGGCACGCGGTTTTCAGGCGGGGGTGCCTCTTCAGGCGGTAGTGCTCTCCGCCAACTCCTTCGCGCGCTGCGGGATCCCGGTGCTCAGGTCCTCCACCAGGAGGCGCTTGGCGATCGTGTCCACGGCGGCGCGCAGATCCGTGCCCGAGGGGCGGCCGATGTCCTGCTGCACCCGGTCCGCCAGCCAGTTGCCCCACGCGGTGCTGATCACCCGCGCCTCGCGCGCACCCCCCTCGGTGTGCGAGAGGAGATGGCCCGCGCGGGTCAGATACCCCTCCTCGACCATCCGGTCGAAGACGGGCAGCAGCACCTCGGGCGGCAGATGCCGGCGCGCGGCGATCATGCCGAGGCTGGCGTGGCCGACCATCCGCGTGTGCAGCTCCACCTGCATCACGGCCCAGGCCCCGGCGATGTCGAGCCGGGTGTCGGAGTCCGTGATGATCCGGCGCGCGGTGTCGAGATCGGTACTGCCGATGATCTTCCCCACGGCGGCCTCCAGCACCCGCTGCGAGTCCGCTCCGGACGGTGACGCGAACCCCTCGCCCATGTCGGTCGAACCGGCCCGCGCGCTGTCCCGCAACTGGACCTGCTTGAGGAACAGGGCGACGACGAAGCCCAGCGCGGCCACCGGCACGGTCCACAGGAAGACGGTCTGGAGGGTGTCGGCGTAGGCGTCGATGATCGGTGCGGCGACGGCCGACGGCAGCCGGTGCAGACCCTCCGGGCTGGTCGCGGCCTTGGTGACGGCGGCCGCGTCCAGTCCGCCCCCGCCCGCCTGTACGGCGGAGGTGATGCCGTCCTTGAGATTCGGGGTCAGGGAGTTGGTGTAGATCGTGCCGAAGACCGCGGTGCCGAAGGAACTGCCCAGCGTACGGAAGAAGGTGACGCCGGAGGTCGCGGTGCCGAGGTCGGCGTACTCGACGGTGTTCTGCACGGCGATGGTCAGGACCTGCATGCACAGGCCGATGCCGGTGCCCAGCACGAACATGTACAGCGACTCCAGCCAGGCGCCGGTGGACGGCCCCATCAGGGACATCAGGAACAACCCGAGCCCCATCACCAGGGAGCCGACGATCGGGAAGAGCCGGTACTGTCCGGTCCTGCTGACCACGTTGCCGCTCACGACCGACGCGATGAGCAGGCCGATCACCATGGGCAGGGTCCGTACGCCGGAGATCGTGGCCGAGTCGCCGTCGACGTACTGGAGATAGGTCGGCAGATACGTCATCGCGCCCAGCATCGCGAAGCCGACGATGAAGCTGAGGATCGAGCAGACCGTGAACACCGGGTTGGCGAACAGCCGCATCGGCAGCATGGGTTCGGCGGCCCGGGTCTCCACCCAGCAGAACAGCCCGAGCGCGAGCGCACCGCCGACGAACAGGCCGATGATGACGGCGGAGCCCCACGCGTACTCGTTGCCGCCCCAACTCGTCGCCAGGATCAGGGCGCTGGCGCCCACGGCGACGAACGCGATGCCCAGGTAGTCGATCACCGGCCGCGCGGCCGACTTCACGACGGGGATGGTGCGGGCGGCCGCGACAACCACGAGGATCGCGATCGGGACGTTGACGTAGAACGCCCAGCGCCAGGTCAGATGGTCGGTGAACAGCCCGCCCAGCAGCGGACCGATGACGGTGGCCACCCCGAACACGGCACCGATGGCGCCCTGGTACTTGCCGCGCTCGCGCAGCGGGATGACGTCGGCGATCAGCGCCATCGCCGTCACCATCAGACCGCCGGCCCCGATGCCCTGCATCGCCCGCCACGTGATCAGCAACGACATGTTGGAGGCGAGCCCGCACAGGAACGAGCCGGTGATGAACACGATCGCCGAGACCTGGAAGACCACCTTGCGCCCGAACAGGTCACCGAACTTGCCGACCAGCGCGGTCGAGACGGTCTCCGCAAGGAGATACGACGTCACGACCCACGACATGTGCTCGGCGCCGCCGAGGTCCGACACGATGGTCGGCAGGGCGGTGCCCACGATGGTCTGGTCGAGGGCGGCGAGCAGCATCCCCAGCATGATCGTCACGAAGACGACATTGCGCCGGCGCGTGTCCAGCACGGGGGGCTGGGTGGCGGTGGCGGCGGGCGGCGCGGATTCCGCGGAGTGCTCAGCGACTGTCACAAGGGCACGATCACACCGCTGGGCCATCCGTGCATGCCGGGCGGTCCGGGCGGGTGCCGGCCGTACGCCCGGATGCCGGTCGTCCTGCGGATGGCTGCCGTACGCCCGGATGCTGGTCGGAGGCCCGGATGCTGGCCGTGCTCCCGCGCCCGGCCGTTCTCCCGTGCCTACCGTTGCTTCGGGTTACGGCGGAGCAGATACGTGTCCATGATCCAGCCCTTGCGCTCGCGGGCCTCGGCCCTCAGCCGCTCGATCCGGGGGGCGGCCTCGGCGATCGGTCCCGACGCGAGGATCTCGTCCGGTGTGCCTATGTAGGCGCCCCAGTAGATGTCGATGTCCTGGTCGGCGTAGGCCCGGAAGGACTGGTGGGCGTCGAGCATCACCACCACGTCGTCCACGCCCTCCGGGAACTCCTCCGCCAGCCGCCGGCCGGTGGTGATCTGCACCGGGCGGGCGACGCGGTTCAGCCCGGTGCGGTGGCGGGCGACGAGCGCCGAGACACTGCTGATGCCGGGCACGACGTCGTATGCGAAGTCCACCGAGCCGCGCTCCAGGATCTCCTCCAGGATGCCGAGCGTGCTGTCGTACAGCGCGGGATCGCCCCACACGAGGAACGCGCCGCTCTCCTCCTCGCCCAGCTCATCGGAGATCAGCCGCTCGTAGATGTCCGCGCGGGCGCTGCGCCAGTCCCCGACGGCGGGGGAGTACGCGGAGCCTCCCGCACGCCGGTCTCGCTCCGGGTCCCGGGCCTCGACCACGCGGTAGCCGCCCTCCGGTATGTGCGCGTCCAGCATGTCCCGGCGCAGCCGCGTCAGGTCGCTCTTCACCTCGCCCTTGTCCAGGACGAAGAACACGTCCGTGCTCCGCAGCGCCCTGACCGCCTGAAGCGTCAGCTGCTCGGGGTCGCCCGCGCCGATACCGATGACATGAATCTTTCGCACCCCCCGAGTCTGCCGCACCCCACTGACAGCGGGTTCACTGCGTCGGGGCTTAGGGTCGCGGTGGGGCTTCGCCGACGAAGAGCGGACCCCGGCCCGTGCGCCGAACACCGCGCTTCCGGCGGCCCCACGACCCGGGGTGCCGAGCTCGCGTACCACTCCGCAGCGCGGCCTGGGCGGAATGCTCGCGCGCTACCCCAGCATCGGCCGCAGCGCTCGCATGCCCCCTCGCTGCCGAACCCAGGACCCGCGCGTCACCCCCGAAGTCGAACACAGGGCCGTAAGTCATCCCCGCAGCCGAGGGCTCCAGACCTGCGAGTCCACCGGTGTGCCCGTGCGTTCCACGTCCTCCGCCAGGTGGCGCGCCCACTGGGCGAGCCCGGTGAGGTCCATGTCGTACGGCCGCTGCCGCCCCGCCTCCGACGCGGCCCACTCCGTCACCGCCCCGGCGCCGCGCCGCAGCAGTCTCGCGCCGCCGGTGACGTTGCCGCGGGCCGCGTGCGTGAGGCCCACGGCGAGCTGGGCCAGCCCCCGCCACAGGCCGCGCTCCTCCTCGGGCCCCGACTTCCAGGCGTCCTCGAAGACCTCGTGGGCATGGAAGGGACGCCCCGCGTCCAGCAGGTCCTGGGCCTCGGCCACCGTCTGCGCCGGAGCGCGCACCACGCCCTCCGGCTGCCGGGCGACGCCCTCCGAGCCGTACGGCAACGGCCGCCCGAGTCCGTCCCGCGGCCGTGCGTTGCGCGCCCGCCCTTCGCTGTCGCGGTCCCGCGGGCCCGTCTGCCGTCCTGAGGATGTACTGGCCATACGTCGATTGTCCCGCGCCCGGTGCCCGCTTCGGCCGGGCCCCCGGCGTGGGGTAAAGTTCTGTACGCGCGTTCCCGCGATCCACCGCGGGCAGCGCACCGGGACGTGGCGCAGCTTGGTAGCGCACTTGACTGGGGGTCAAGGGGTCGCAGGTTCAAATCCTGTCGTCCCGACGGTGCGAAGGGTCTTCACGGGCGAGAGCCTGTGGGGGCCCTTTTCGCATGGGCCGCGTTGTCAGTGCCGCCTGTCATGATCCGCTCGGGAAGCGGGCTCTCTGCCCGGGATCAGGCCGGCGTCCCAGCCCCCTGCCTCGCCGGTTCCGGGCGGTGGATTCCGTGGGGGCGGTAGCCGAGGTCGTCGGAGCGGTCCAGGAGGTCTGCCAGGTACCAGATGATGGCCAGCCACATCTCCGTGCCCTGGAGGCCGGGTTCGGGGCCGGGGCCCTCGGTGCCCGGGCCGAAGCCGAAGCCCTGGCCCGGCTGCCAGCGCGACAGGGCCGCGGACAGCTGCCGCTCGGCCCAGTCGCGGATCTCGCCCGAGCGGTAGCCGTCAGTGCCCTGCCCGAGCCGGCGGGTGGTGAGCCACAGGGGGTGAGCGACGTCCAGTACGTTGCAGGCGTTCTCCCGGCCCGACCCGAAGTACCGCGCGTCACGGGCGTGGTCCAGGACGGCGTCCACGACCCGTTCCGGGTACGGCACCGGCAGCCCGAACTGCGCGAACGAACCCCGTGTGAGCCGGTAGTAGCCGTTGACCACCTGAAGACGGCCCGCCTGTGCCGAGGGGCTGCCCCACATGCCGGTCCACGGATCGGCCCTGGTGAGCAGCCAGCCGAACAGCGCCTCCAGGGTCGCGTCACCGCCCTGACCGCCGTGCCGCAGGTTCCAGTGCGCGGCCGTGGACCAGGAGTCGATCCAGGCACCGGCACCCCACGCGCCCGTGTCCCACGGCAACTCCTCCAGCCGTACGATGAGTTGACGTGCCGTCATGTTCCGTACGCCGGCCACCGGATGGGGGAGGCCGGTGCCCATCAGGTCGAGGGCGTATCCGACGCACAGCACGTGATAGAGCGCCGCGCCCTCCCCGATGAACCCGTCCGCCTCCGCCACCGGCGACGGCTCACCGAACTCCGGCACGAGGCCGCTCTTCGGATCCTGCAACCCGCTCAGGCGGGCGACGTGCTCCTCGGCGGACAGCTGCTGCGGCACGGTTCCGAGCAGCAGGTCGGCGATCTCCACGGCGTCGCAGTGGGCCCGCACGGAGGGTGCGGCACCGGGCCGGTCGACGTACCGCTCACCGTCCCAGCAGGGGTCGAGCAGGTCGGCGACCTGGCCGCGGGCACCGTCCGCGAAGACGGTCAGCGCGCTCGGGCGGCGCGCGGGAGTGGCGGACGGACGCTCGCCGTCCCGCGAGTCCCGTCGGTCCCGCAGCACCCGCGCCGGATTCCCCGCCGCCACCGACCACGCCGGCAGGTCCCTCGTGACCACCGCCCCCGCCCCGATCACGCAGTGGTCGCCGACGCTCACGCCGTCCACGACGACCACGTGGGAGCCGATCCAGACGTCGTCCCCGACGCGGATGCCGCGGCTGGTGAGTGGCTGCTGGTGGACGGGGCGGTCAGGGGCCATGGAGTGGTTGAAGCCGAGCAGCGAGGTGTGGGCGCCGATGCGGACGCCGGCGCCGAGCACGACGTCCCCGCGCACCGTGGTGAACGGGTTGAGCGTGCAGTGCGGACCGGTGCTCAACTCCCCGGTGACATAGGCGTGCGCCGCGATGTACGAGTCGTCGCCGAGCCGCAGCCGGTCCGGGAAGACCGCCGCGGACTCGGCGACGTAGCACCGCTCACCGAACTCGGTGTCGCCGCCGATCGCCCGCCGGACCTGAAGCTGCGCGGCGCGCTGTTCCTCGGTCGCCTCGTCGGCGAAGAGCCAGGGGCAGTGGTCGAAGTGCCGCAGGGACGGCCGTGGCGGAAGACCCGGTTGATCCATACGTGCACGCTAAGCAGCGCGAGGCCCTGCCGGGAAGGGGGTGCCTCGCGCGACGCGGCCCGCACCGAAGTGGTAGAAGCGGTCATGACCAACTCGCACTTCCCCCGCTCCTCCCGCCGCCCGGCCGGTGTCCGATGACCGAGGGCATCGACACCCCCGACCGCCGCGGCCGCACCGGACTCGACCGCACCGGCCTGGACCTGACCCGCAACCCGCGCGTCAAGGTCCGGGACGTGAAACTCCTGTCCAGCCACTGGTACGTCGAGCGGGCCACGACCTACGACCTCCAGCGCGCCGACGGCAGCTGGAGCACCCAGCAGCGCGAGACCCACGACCGCGGCAACGGGGCCACCATGCTGCTCTACGACACGGCACGGGAGACCGTCCTGCTCACCCGCCAGTTCCGCTACCCGGTGTACGTCAACGGACACCCGGACGGACTGCTGATCGAGACCCCGGGCGGTCTGCTCGACGACGATGACGAGCACCCCGAGATCGCGGTGCGGCGCGAGGTCGTAGAGGAGACCGGGCACACCATCGGCGAGGTACGGCACGTCTTCGACGTCTACATGAGCCCCGGTTCGGTCACCGAGCGCGTCAGTTTCTATGCCGCCGAGTACGCCCCGTCGACCCGCACCCACGAGGGTGGCGGCCTCGACGAGGAGGGCGAGGACATCGAGATCCTCGAACTGCCCTTCCGCCGCGCCCTGGAGATGATCCGGAGCGGCGAGATCGCCGACGCCAAGACCATCATGCTGCTCCAATGGGCGGCGCTGGAGGGCCCGTTCGCCAAGTGAGCGCGTGAGCCCTTGACTTGAAGTGCGCTTCAAGATGAAGACTCCCGGGTGTGCCCGAAGACGGGTGCACACGGGAGGGAATCACCATGAAGTACCGCACCATCGGCACCGACCCGGCGACCCGCCGCGAGGTCAGCGTCCTCGCGCTCGGCGCCATGCTGTTCGGCTCACGGACCGACGAGGAGACCTCCTTCGCCGTCCTCGACCGCTATGTCGAGGCGGGCGGCACCTTCATCGACACGTCCGACAACTACGCCTTCTGGGAGGACGGCGGCCAGGGCGGCCAGAGCGAGGAACTGCTCGGCCGGTGGCGGCGCAGCCGCGGCATCGGCGACGAGATCGTCATCGCCACCAAGCTGGGCGCCCGCCCGCTGGCCCCCGGCACGAGCTACGTCGACAACGCCGAAGGGCTGTCGGCGAAGGTGATCCGGGAGTCCGCGGAACGCAGCCGCGAACGCCTCGGCGTGGCGAAGCTGGATCTCCTCTACGCGCACATCGAGGATCACCGGGTCCCGCTCCAGGAAACGGTCGAGGGCTTCGCCGAACTGGTGGCCGAGGGCACGGTGGGCCTGCTGGGCGTGAGCAACCACGCCACCTGGCGCGTCGAGCGGGCCCGGGCGCTCGCGGCGGCGGCCGGGCTCCCCGGCTACGAGGTGCTCCAGTACGCCCACAGCCACCTGCGCCCCCGTACCGACGTTCCCGAGCCCCTGTTCCCCGACGGCAGCCTCGGCCACGCGGGCCCGGACCTGCTGAGCTATCTGCGCGCGGAACCCGGCCTCACCCTGGTCGCGTACTCACCGCTCCTGAAGGGCGCCTACACCCACCCGGACCGCCTTCCTGCGGACTTCGACCACCCGGGCACCCCGCCGCGCCTGCGGGCCCTGACCGAGGTGGCGAAGGAGACGGGCGCGACCGTCAACCAGGTCGTCCTGGCCTGGCAGATCGGCAGCGACCTGCCGATCGTCCCGCTGGCCGGGGTGTCGTCCGTGGCCCAACTGGAGGAGAACCTGGCGGCGGTGGATCTGGAGCTCTCGGGGGAGCAGCGGGCCAGGCTGGACGCGGTGCGCTGAGGCCGATGGGCCGGGGCGCTGCCCGACAGGGTTCAGCCTGTTGCGGCGAAGCGGTCGAGCAGCGCGTCCAGCCCCGCCGTCAACCCCTCGGACCCTCCGCGCTCGGCGAGTGCGGGGGCCACCCCCCGCAGTACGGGCACCTCGTGGGCCGGCATGCGGTGCAGGCCCAGGCGGAACGCCGGTTCCTCCTCGTCGGGGTTGTCCACCATCGGCCGCAGTTCGACGGTCACATAGCCGAGGAGCCAGGCCGTGAACGCCCGGAACGCGGCGGCGGCACGGTCGTCGTCGAGCCCGCCCTGGCGCAGCAGAGCGAGCACCCGCTCGTGGTCCCGCAGCACCGCGAGGGGCCGGCGGGCCAGCGGGACCGCGAGCATGCGGGTGGCGAGCAGCGGGACCGCCCGGGGGTGGGCGAGGCAGACGTCGTATGTCGCCCGGGCGACGCGGTGGAGTCCGGCACGCCAGTGGACGTCGCCGGACTCTCCTCCCAGGCGCTCCTCCAACTGGAGGTACAGCGCCTCGACCAGGCCGTCCAGCAGCTCGTCCTTGCTGGCCGCGTACCGGTAGAGCGCCATCGCCTCCACGCCCAGCTCGGACCCCAGGCGGCGCATGCTGAGCGCCGACAGCCCCTCTCGGTCCACCAGCTCCAGCGCGCTGGAGAGCACCCGTTCCCGGCTCAGCCGACCGTAGCGGCCACGGTCGCTGGCGCGCCGCGCCGGCTGCTCCCCCTTGGGCATCGCGTCATCCTCCACGTCGGCGATCTTCGCGCAATGGGTGTAAGTGTACAAATGAAACTTGTCGAGAGCGGCGACCATCAGCGGTCGAGTGCGGCAATGGCTTTGCGCAGAGCGCCGAGTGCGGGCTTCGCGCTTCCGTCGGCACGGCGCAGGCCGAAGAAGTTCTCCCTCGACGACGTGTCGGTGCCGGCATCGCGTTCGGAATACCAGAACAGCGCTGCCACGTGCGGAGTGAGGGCTGCGGTGCGCACCGCGTCCTCCGCGATCTCACCCTGCCGCTTCTCGGTCACGTGTGTCGTCGTGCCGGTCGGCTTCCGCCGCCCGTCCGACGCGGCGCCGGGACCGTCGGTGGGCGCCCCGTACTCGGTGATCCACAGGGGCATGCCGGGCGTGCCGTGCGCGGAGAGCACTCTCTCCAGGTCGGCGATGCGCTGCCATGCGGTTCTCCACGGCGTCTTGTCGCTCGCAAGATAGGGGTAGGTGTACGGGTGGTAGCCGACGGCGTCGACGAGGCGGTTACCGCCGCGCACCGACACGGCCGCGAGGAAATCGGTCTGTGAGATGCTCCCGCCCTGCGATTGCGTCGAGGCGAGGCCGCCGAGGATCACATACGCCGAGGGGTCCTCACGCCGAAGGGCCTGAGTTGTTGCCCGGAGCAGCGTCGTATAAGCGGCCGCATCGGGCTGGGGCTTCCAGAAATCGCGCAGATTCGGCTCGTTCCAGATTTCCCATGTGTGAATTCCGGAGGGTGCGTACCGTGCCGCAGCGGCCGCGGCGAAGGCCGCGAACGCCTTGGGGTCGGCTGGGCGGCACTTGTCGCTCGTGCATCCGCTCGGCCGCGCCCATGGTGGTGTGTAGCTGAGAATGGGCAGAAGCGTGAGGTCGCGCTGCTTGGCCGCGGTGACGACCCGGTCGAAGTTGTTCCATGCGAATTCAGCCGGCGCGTCGGGCTGGATGTCCCCCCAGGACAGGTCCGCCCGCACCCACCGGGCTCCCACGTCGACGGCCTCGTCGAGAGCGGTGCCGAGCTCCTTGTCGGACATCCCGACAAGGCGGTGGCCGTACGCGATACCGAGCCGCAGGGGATTTGGGTCATCTTTCGAACAGCCCGTGGTCAGGAGAGCCATGGCCCCCAAGGTGATCAGCGCGGTTGCACCGGCCAGCAGGCGAATCGGCATCAGGTTGATTTTCTCCCCTCGCGGGGTCTGCGCGTGCTCTTCAAGAGCTGGTCGGCCCGCCCGAACAGTTGCGCGTGCGAAAAGACGGCATCGGCCAGCGCTCGTACCGGAGCGTGACTTTTCCCGAGGGCGAAGGCGACTGGGTGCCGACGGCTCACCAATCCCTCCGAAACGCTCAGTTCACCCGTCTTGAAAGAGTCCTTGTACCGGCTCTCGCCACGTCCCAGATCCAGGTACGCGATGCCGTCCCGCGCTGCGGCCTCCGCCAGGTGCATCAGGAGGATCAGGCCCGGGGAGTACTTCGCGAACGCCGGGTCGTACGCCGGGAACCACCAGGCCAGTACCCGTTCGGTGCGCAGCCCGAAGTGCGCGGAGACGGGCCTGCCGTCCGCGTAGAGCACCGACAGGATGCCCGCGAACGGCTCGGAACGGGTGTGGAACAGCTGCTCCACGAGCTGGGTGATCCAAGGGCGCGCGAAGCGGTCGTTGAGACCTGTTCTGAGGTACTGCGCCGATTTCCACTCCATCAGTGTGCGCAGTGCCGCTGGGTCGCGCTCGTCGTGGACATAGTGCACGTCGGTGTGCTGCCGCTTGAGCCTGCGCTCCTTGGAGAGAGTGGTCCGGGTGAAGCTCGGGGACTTCTTGCGCAACTGGGCCAGGTAGGCATCCCAGCCCTCCGCCACGTCGATCACGGGCGAGGGAAAGCTGCCCGTCGCCGATCGCTCGAACGGATGCTGGCCGGCCGCGAGGTGGTCGAATTCCCAGAGAGCGAGGCCGCAAGCCGACAGAAGTTCGTCCGCACGCCACTGGAAACCGGGTCGGTGCACGAGCCCCTGGCAGTCGGACAGGCCGATGCCGACTGCGCGGCCCACTCCACCGGGAAAGCGCTGATACGGGAAGAAGGCCACCGGCTCGCCGGACGGTTCCCGAGCTACGGCGACCCGCACTCCGTGCTTGCGGCTGCCGACTGCCAGGGTGAACTCGGGAGACAGGAATGGATTCGCCATTTGGGGCCGGTCACGACAGGACGCCTGCGACTGCAGCGTTGTCCAGGCCATCCGATCTGCGGGAGTCAATTCGTCCGATCGGTACACGCTGACAACCATGAATTTCACCCTCTCTGTGCGTCCAGTGGGGAAAGCGGCGTTCAGGCGGCCACTGCCCGCCCGGATGCTGACTGCGGGTCGGCGAGATCGTTCTCGGGCAGCACCGGCATCCGTAGAACGCGTCGGTACAGCCGGTCGGCGCGAATGCCGAGGGTGTCCGGCCGAGCCGAGGCAATCCGTGCACCGCGGCCGTCCAGCCAGGCGCTCACCTCTTCGATGGTGGTCGCCGCCTGCATCGGTAGCCGTGCGAGGGCGAAAATGTTGTCTCCGACCTTGCTCAGCCTGCTGCGCACCGCGCAGGCCGAGTCGTATCCCGCCTGTGCGACCACCCGGCGAAGTCGCGAGGTGGAGTGACCGTACGGGTAGGCGAAGGAGCGGATCTCATGTCCGAGGGCGTCCTCGAGAAGCTCCCTGCTGCGGAGCACCTCGTCCGCCGCGATCCTGGGGTCGGCCAGATCGAGGTCCCTGTGGGTGTGTGAATGCGACCCGATCTCCACTCCCTGTTCCTCCAGCTCGGGAAGCTGGTTCCAGCTGACCATCGAATGCGGTGGGAACACGGTTTCGCGTGGGTGCCGGCCCTCCAGGGAGCCGGTGGCCGCGTAGAACGTACAGGGCAAGCCACGATCGGCAAGGCCGGGGACGGCGACGTCCGCGAAGTCGGCGAATCCGTCGTCGAACGTGATGACGAGGGGGTTTCGCGGCAGGGCACGGCGTCCGGCGGCCGCGTCGGCGAGGCGTGAGACCGGCACGACGGTTCGACCGCTGTCGAGGATCAGGTCGAGCTGCTGTGCGAAGTGGCCGGGAGTCACCGTGTACTCGGCGATCCAGGGTGCGGGGTAGTCAGAGACGCAGTGGTAGTTGAGGATCGGGATGGGGATCATGCCGGTGCTCCCTCCGGAAACGGGTGCTGGTCAGGTCCTCGCGCGGTGTGGAGGGCGCCGCCGCAATGACCCGTGTGGATCTCGGGGTGCATGGCCGACCGCAGCGCTTTCGGTGCGGTGGCGTGCCACCACCTCCTGCAGAGTGGCCACTTCCTCGGCCGCCTCCCGACGGGCGTCGAACATCTCCAGGAGACGGGCCCGGCCGGCCGCTCCCATCCGCGCCCGCATGGCCGGGGCCTCCAGCAGGGCCCTGAGGGAGGCGAGCAGCCCGCGGTCGTCACCGGGCTCCACCAGCAGGCCGGTTCGGCCGTCCGCCACCAGTTCCGGGACTCCGTTCACCGAGCAGGCGACGACGGGCAGTCCGGCCTCCATGGCCTCCAGGACGGCAATCGAGAACGCGTCTATGCGGCTCGGGAAGGCGAAGACCGCGGACGAGCGCAGGATCTCCCAGAGCCGGGGGTCGCCGGGGGAGATGTCGTTGACGACCGTGAGATTCCTGCCTTGTGGAACCCGTTCTCTGGTGATCAGGACCAGTTCACAGTGGTCGGCGAGGTGGCGCTGGTGCACTCGGACGAGTTGGTTTCCCCCTTTGCGTTCCAGTTGCGTCCCGACGAACACCACCCGGGGGAGGTGCGGGCGCAGCGTCCCTGGAGCGGCGGGCGGGTCGGCTTCGTGGGGGATGATGCCGGGCCTGATGACCCGCAAACGGCTGTCCCGGACGCCGTATCGGTCGCGGACAGACGCCGCGGCCGAGTCGGTCTTCGCGACGATCGCGCCCGCCGACCGGAAGACCGCCGTCTCGAAGCGCAGGGTGGGGCGCAGCATGGGCTCGGTCCACCGCGTGGGTTCCCGGTAGGGCAACGAGTACGCGTTGCGCGCGTTCGTCGTGTCCAGTCCCACCACCGACGGCTTCCGGCGCAGCGTCCCGGTGCTGAGCAGTACGGTGTTCTGGGTATAGGCGTGGATCGCGTCGAACTCCGCCTCGAGCCGGCGCAATCGGCTCCGTACCCAGGCGCTCGCCGCGAGTTGTGCCCGGAGGGGCTGGAGGTCCAGGTCGTAGCGGCGCAGGATGGGCAGTTGGGAGCCCACCATCATGCGGAGCAGTGAGGGCGGCGGTACATCGAGGAAATGCGCCTCGATCTCCGGATGCTCTTCGCGCAGCACCTGCCGAAGGTGAAGGTGCATGGTCGCGTGTCCGCCGAGGTTCTCGTTGACGAAGAGCACTCTCATCGCTCTTTCTCCCCTCGTCCTTGGGGTGAGGGTGTGTTGCCGGGGCCGCGGGGACGACCGTCCTTGTGTCGCACCGCCCGCAGCATCCGCAGGACCGTCGCGTACACGACGGCGGTCATGACCGCCCCGAGTGGCCAGGGGGCGATGCGGGCGATGGACCAGCCGACGACGGCTCCGCTCGCGGCGGCGCACAGCACGCTCCACCACGGCGGCATGGGGAGGGGGCGCATCCCGGGCACTTGACGCAGCAACAGCAGCATCAGGACGCAGACCAGAAGGTCGGTCACCAGGGTGCTGACCGCCGCGCCCAGATACGACCACCGGGGTATGACCAGGAAGTTCAGTGAAATGTTGACGATGAGGCCGAGCAGGGTGACCAGGGGATAGCGGCGGTGCAGCCCGGCCGCCACCAGACAGTTGAAGGCCAGGAAGGTGAAGAACGCGATGCACTCGGAAGCCACGACGATGCGCGCGGCATCGGCCGCCGGAGCGTATTCCGCGCCGTACAGCGTGCGAATCACCGACTCCGCGAAGACGGTGAACTCGCACACCGCCAGTCCGCCGAGCACGGCCAGCAGGTTCGCGGCACGCCCCGCGGCGGCCCGGAACGCCGCAGGCTCGTGCGGCCAGGCCCGCGCCAGCAGCGGCAGGACGGCCATGCCTACATAAAGCGATACGGAATGCGCCAGATCGACGAATTTGTACGCCACCCCGTAGGCGCCCGCGGCGGCGAACGAGGCCAGTTTTGTCAGCATCACCGAGTCGACCCGGTAATAGACCAGCATCAGGCCCACTCCGATCGACAGCGGCACGGCCTCGCGGAGCAGTGACCACCACTCGCGAAGGTCGATCCGGTAGCGGAGGGACACAATGCGGTGTGCCGCCGTTGCCTTCCAGGCGATCTCCAGCAGCTCGCACAGCACCACCGGAATGGTGAAGAGCAGGATCGTCCCGCCGGCCGACGCGATCGCCGCCGCCAGCGCCAGTTGGCCGACGGCGCCGAACGCGGCACTGGCGGCGACAGGGCGAAGCCTCATCCTGGCCTCGAAGACCGCGTTGTAGGCGTTCGCGGGTGTCGCCACGACCACCACCAGTGCGGCGACAGCGGTCGCACGGACCACGTCCGGCGGGTACCCGGCGACGGCGACGAAGCCCACGGCCAGCGCGTAGCCGACCACACCGAGGGCCAGCCGCAGCAGGACATAGCTCCCGCCGAATCTCCCGGGGTCGTTCAGCCCGGTGGAGAGGCGGACCACCGCTATCCGCCCGACCTGAAGGTCCGTGATGATGCTCAGCATCCCGAGGACGCTGAAGATGAAGGTGAACTTGCCGAAGTCGTCGGGCGTCAGAGAACGGACGACGATCAGTGACGCGATCCAGCTGAGTGCCGACGTCACCACCCTGCCCGTGGCCATGGTCCCGACGTTGGCGAGCAGACTCGCCGGGGACTTCGAAGGGCGCGCCGCCGTAGTGCCGCCCGACAGCACCCGGGCCGCGGGGACCTTGTGCAACATCGTCACTACGCCGTTCCGTACAGCGGGAAACAGTTTCTCGTGCGCCATCCTCGTGCGCTCTCCGTCATCAGGGACACCTGTCTGGCCTGACAGGTGATCGGCAGGAGAGGTTTCAGCCGCTCGGCGTCCCGGTGCGCCGTCTCGTCCTCGGCCATCGTCACGTGCGGGACGAACTCGGGGTACTGGCCCCCGTACGGCTGGTAGGCGGGCCAGTGCCGCATCACGAGGTCGACGAGGTCACCGAACGGCTCCGCCGGCACCGGCCGCAGGTACAGCACACCCGGGAAGCGCCCCACCTCGGTGAGCCGGAAACCGAACGGCGGGACCGAGGCAATGACGCGGGCCAGCTCTGCTTCCACGAGGCCGTCGATGCTGTGCGCCGGCAAGAAGGGATACATCACGGTGACGTGAGCCGGCACTCCGCCGGGATGCACGGACGTACCCCGCCACGCCCGCAGCGCGGTCGCCGCCTCGGGAACCGGGACCAGGAGGATGCTCGCGGGCCGCACGATGCGCATCGCGGCGCCCAGCAGGTTCGCGGGTACGGAGAGGACACCGCTCCTCATGGCGATCTCCTTCGCCTCACGAGCAGTTCTTCGAGAAGGGCGACGTCGTGCCGGTCCGACTTGCGCGTCGGATATCCCTGGTGGACCACGAGTTGGAGCCGGAGCGGCAGACAGGGCACCGGGTGTCCGGCGATCGTTCCGCAGTCGTCGAGCGTCGGATCGGTCGAGTTTGCAGTCGTTGCCGTAGCGGCCCGCCGGCCGTTCGTATGTCCGTTGAGCAGCGCCGCGAACGGCCAGCGGGCGAGATCGACCGGGAGCAGGTCGACGACGACCAGCCCGTCGTCCATCACCCAGCGCACCGGCATGGGACGGCCGTCGGGGTGGACCTCGTCGCTCAGCGGGCGGTAACCGAGTCCGGCCATGGCGCGTTTGGCCCTCTCCTCGACGCCGTCCTCCCAGGCCAGCACGACGTCGATGTCGAGGTGGCGCCGCGTCTGCAGGCCCATGAGGGCGTCCACACCCCAGCCACCCGCCAGCCACCGCCGCACATCGGCCCGGTTCAGAGCGTCGAGCACGGCGAGTACGTCCACCGCGGGTGCCGTGCGCATCACTTCCCGTTGCAGCATCGGAATCGCCACGAGGAACC
This sequence comes from Streptomyces sp. NPDC057253, assembly GCF_042669125.1. Taxonomy (NCBI): domain Bacteria; kingdom Bacillati; phylum Actinomycetota; class Actinomycetes; order Kitasatosporales; family Streptomycetaceae; genus Streptomyces; species Streptomyces sp. NPDC057253. Next base: position 20,844 of record NZ_JBHUXV010000001.1, read on the forward strand.
CGAACGGGGAACGGTCGACGGCCCGTCCGACAGAGCGGGCCGCGCGCAGCGCCCGACGCGTCGCGCGTGTCGCTCCGGGAGCGTCCGGCCGTCGGCCCGGTCGTATGTGCATGCTGCGCCCCCTCTCAGGCGTCGGTCGACGCGCACCCGGGGCAGGACCGGTGACGTCTGGCGAGTGAGGTTTGAACTGTATATTTACGTCGTATACGTCCATATTGGTGATGTTTCGCCCCATGGTCAAGGGGTCGCCCTCCGGCTTCGAGGGCCTGCGCCCACGCGTCGGCGGACCCTAGAGCGATCGGAAGAGTTCGAGGTAGCGGTCGGTCAAGGCGGGCCAGGCGTACCGTTCGACCGCGCGCTGTCGGCCTGCTGCGCCCATGCGGTCGGCGAGGTCGCCGTCCTGCAGCAGCCGTCGGCAGGTCGCGGCCAGTGCGTCCGTGTCCCCGGGCGGAACCAGCAGTCCGGTGACACCTGGGACCATCACGTGGGGGATGCCCCCCACATCGGAGCCCACAACGGGCGTGCCGCAGGCCATCGCTTCGATCACTGCCATCGGATGGCACTCGGCCTCCGTCAGCGAGGGCAGGACCTGCACCGCGGCACCCTGCATCGCCGCGACCAGCCCGCCCCCGGTGAGCTCGCCGGTGAATTCCACGCGGTCGGTGATGCCGAGCTGCTCGGCCAGCGCGATGTGATCGGGGAGGGCATCCCCGCCGCCCACGAGTCTGAGCCGTGCGTCGGGCAGGTCGGTCAGGGCCGCGAACGCCCGGAGCAGGACATCGACACCCTTCCACGACGACGCGCGGTCCATCCGGCCGACGTAGACGATGGTGCGTGGCCGCGTCGAAGCCGGCGGGCCCGGCGTGAACCGTTCGAGATCGGCACCCGGCGTGATCACGACGGCCCCCGGGCGGCCGAACGCCAGCGAGGTCGGGGAGACGGCGACAAGGGCACGGGTCCGTGAGAACACGCGCGGCAGCACAAGCCTCTCGTACACACCCAGGAGACGGTCGCGGTACCGGTGACCCTTGATCATCGATCCGGCGTGGTACGTCAGCACGGCCGGACGCCGCCCGGACAGGAGGACCGCCAGGTCTCCCAGGCCGGGCACCGGTGCGTGCGCGTTGACGATGTCGACGCCAAGCCTTCGCAGCCAGCGGCGCAGTTGCAGCGGCCACAGCAGGCTCACCGGCGCGTTGACCAACCGGCGCGACCACGTCCCCAGCCGAATGACCGGTACGTCGCCGTCGAATCCGACCGAGGTGCGCCACCCGACCGGGCTCGCGGTGATGACCACAGCTCGCATGGCGGGCTCGTCGGCGACCGCGCGGGCGATGCGCCGTGCGTAGTTCTCCGCGCCGCCGACCCTCGGCCAGAAGTTGGGCGCGACCACGGCGACCGTGCGCACCGGGCCGTGGCGTCGGCCTGGGGAAAGGTCGGCTTCCCGGGGCGCGCGGATGTCATCGGGCTTCCGCACGGACTTCATCCTTTCCCGGCCCCCTTCTCGCGGGGGTCGGGTGCTTCAGGCAGAAGGGACCGGAAGAGTTGCAGGTATCGGCCGGTCAGACTCGGCCAGGCGAAATGCTCCACCACCCGCTGCCGGCCCGCTGCGCCCATGCGGTCGGCGAGATCGCCGTCCTGCAGCAGCCGTCGACAGGCCCCAGCCAGTGCATCCGTGTCCCCCGGTGGAACGAGCAGCCCGGTGGCACCCGGCGCGATGACGTGGGGAATGCCTCCCACATCGGACCCCACCACGGGCGTGCCGCAGGCCATCGCCTCGGCCAGCACCATGCCGAAGCACTCCACCTCCGACAGCGAGGGCAGTACGAGCACGGCAGCGTTCTGCATCGCGGTGACGAGGTCGGCATCCGGAATCTCGCCGGTGAATTCCACGCGGTCGGTGATGCCGAGCTGCTCGGCCAGCGCGACGTGATCGGGGAGGGCATCCCCGCCGCCCACGAGTCTGAGCCGTACGTCGGGCAGTTCGGCCAGGGACACGAACGCCCGGAGCAGGACATCGATCCCCTTTTCTGAGGAGGCGCGCAGCATCCTCCCCACGTAGACGACGGTGCGTGGCCGCGTCGATGCCGGCGGGCCCGGCGTGAACCGGTCCACATCGACACCGGGAGTGATCACGACGGCCCCGGGGCGGCCGAAGGCCAGCGAGACCGGTGAGACGGCGACGAGCGCACGGGTCCGCGAGAACACCCGCGGGAGTATGTGCCGCTCGTACCAGCGGATCGCACGGTCGACGTTCTTACGGCCCTTGCTCATCGAACCGGCGTGATACGTCAGTACGGCCGGGCGCGGCCCGGACACGGCGACCGCCAGATCCCCCAGGCCCGGTACCGGGGCGTGCGCATTGATGACGTCGACCTTGAGAAGGCGCAGCCAGTGGCGCAGTTGCATGGGCCACAGCGGATTCACGGGCGTATTGGACAAGCGTGCCCAGGTCCCCAGCCTGATGACCGGCACGTCACCTGCGTCAACGCCGAATGTCGTACGCCGCCCGGTCGTGTTCGAGGTGATCACGACGGCCCGCATCGCCGGGTCGTCGGCGACCGCGCGGGCGACTTGAGCGGCGTAGTTCTCGGAGCCACCGATGTGTGGCGGGTAGTACGGGGCGACGATCGCGACAGTGCGTACCGGGCCACGGTTGCGGCCGTGGACACGGTCGGCAGTTTCGGCAGTGGGGTCGGACTGATGCTCCTGGGCGTTTTTCATCGCAGCATTGCCTTTCCCGTCAGGGCCGATGTCGAGGAACTCGTCGACGCTCTGCCCGGCGCCGGTGTCGCAGGGAGTAGTGATCGGAAGAGTCGGAGGTAGCGCTCGGTCAGGGCCGGCCAGGCATACCGGTCGACCGCACGCCGTCGGCCTGCTGCGCCCATGCGGTCGGCCAGCTCCCCGTCCAGCAGCAGCCGCCGACATGCCGCGGCCAGCGCATCAGGGTCGTTGTGCGGGAACAGCAGCCCGGTGACGCCCGGTGTGATCACATGCCGTGGCCCTCCTGCGTCCGAGCCCACGACGGGCGTGCCGCAGGCCATCGCCTCGACCAGCACGGTTCCGAAGGACTCCGCATCGGTCTGCGAGGGCAGTACGAGCACGGAAGCGGACCGCAGTGCGTCGAGCAGGGTGTCGGCGGGGACACGGCCGGCGAACTCCACACGCTCGGCGATCCCGAGCCTCTCCGCATCGGCCATGTGATCGGAGAGCGCGTCCCCGCCGCCCATCAGGCGCAACCGCACGTCGGGCAGGTCGGTCAGGGTCGCGAACGCGCGGAGCAGGACATCGACGCCCTTCCATGGAGAGGCACGGTCCAGCCGCCCGACGAAGACGATGGTGCGTGGCCGCGTCGAAGCCGGCGGGCCCGGCGTGAACCGGTCCACATCGACGCCCGGCGTGATCTCCATGGCCCCCGGGCGGCCGAAGGCCAGCGAGACCGGTGAACTGGCGACGAGCACCCGGGCGCGCGAGAAGACACGGGGCAGGACGTACCGCTCGTATGCGGTGACCAGGAGATCGACATCCTTGTGCCCCTGGACCATCGATCCGGCGTGGTAGGTCAGCACGGCCGGGCGCTCACCGGACACGGCGATCGCCAGATCCCCCAGACCGGGGACCGGGGCATGGGCGTTGACGAGGTCGACGTCGAGGCGGCGCAGCCAGCGGCGCAGTTGCAGCGGCCACAGCGGACTGATCGGAGTGTTGAGATGGCGCGCCCATGTCCCCAGGCGGATCACCGGCAGGTCGCCGTCGACCCCGACCGAGCTGCGCCACCTGCTCGGGTGTGCGGTGATGACGACCGCCCGCATCACGGGGTCCTCGGCGACCGCGTGGGCGACGCGCCTCGCGTAGTTCTCGACGCCGCCGATCTTCGGGAAGTAGTTGGGAGCGACGACGGCGACCGTGGGTATCCGGCGGCCCTGGTCCGCGGCGCGGTCGAAGACCTCGACCGTACGGTCCGACTGGCGCTCCCATGACAGCTCGCGGGCCGCCTGCTCACGCCCCGCGGCCCCCAGACGCCGGGCGAGCGCGTGGTCGGTCAGCACGGAGCCGATTGCTTCGACCAGCCCCGGGACGTCCCCCGGCGCGACGAGCAGGCCGTTGTCGCCATGTGTCATGAGGTGAGAGGCGGCGCCATCGACCGAGGCGGTGACGACCGGCCGCCCACAGGCCATTGCCTCGAGGAGCGCGTCGGGAGAACAGTCGCGGAGCGTGGGCAGTGCCAGGACTCGGCCGCGCCGGTAGGCCGCGGTCGGCTCCCGCTCCGCCGGCCGCCCGGTGAAAGTCACCTGGCCGTCCAGGCCCAGCCGACACGCCAGCCGCGCGTACTCGTCCCATGAGGAATCCCATGTCCTGGAGGAATCCCACGCCCTTGAGGCATCCCAACTCACCACCTCCAGATGCACATCCGGGACCGTGCGGGACAGCACACTCATCGCTCGCAGCAGATCGGACAGTCCCTGATGAGTGGCGGCGCGCTCCGGCGGGCCGGAGAACACGATGCGCGGTGTGTCAGGTACCAGGCTCGGGACGAAGAGCCCCGGATCGACGCCGGGCAGGATCGTGGTCGAGCGTCCGGCGAAGAGGTCGGGCAGGTCGGCGGCGGCCGGGCCTGACGAGCACACCACCTCCTGCGCCCGCCCCAGGGTCCGGGCCAGCACCGTACGCTCGTGCCTCGCCCGCAAGGGGCCGGACACAGCACGCCCCCTGCGCACCATCCCCGTGTGGCACGTCAGCACGAACGGCAGATCCCCGCAGGCGCGCGCGACGGCGTCGGCGAGGAGGGGATCCGACGTGCGCGTGTGCGCGTTGACCAGATCGACCCGTTCCGCCTCGATGACGCGGCGCAGACCGCGCCGCCAGTCGTATCGCCCACCCTCGGGCCCTGCCCTCGCGATCACCACGCGACAGCCGTGCCGTGACCGCAGCGACCGGGCGAGCTGCCCCACGTAGTGCTCCACCTCGCCCAGGTCCGGCTCGACGCCCGGCGATGCGAGCAGGACGGTGCGCGCTGTCATGGGGACCTCCGATCTGCTGTGTGCCGGGACGTGCGATGAAGTGCGGATCATCGGAAGATCTCCGCCCCGTCACTGCTGTAGATCTTGTTCTTGGTCGCGTCCAGGAAGGCGGCCGGATAGCGATAGGGCACCCCGTCGCCGCGGTAGTAGACCGCTGCCTCGCCTTCGCGGACCGCCGTGGAGCCCAGGAAGACGTACGAGTCCTTCTTGATGAGCAAGGGATGGATTCCGTTGGACACGTGGGTGCCCTGTTGTGTTTGCAGGCGCCTGAAGGCGACGCGGTCCGTCTGGTCCTGCGGCTGGATGTTCACCTGCTGTCCTGGGGCGCGGACCAGCAGCCAGCTGAACGCGCTGCGTTCTTCGGGGTGGATGTAGTAGTTGTCGTAGTACTCGCCGGCGTTGTCGAGGTTGAGCACCGGCGGATAGCCGCCGAACAGTTTCGGCAAGGCACCGACGAGGTCGAGGAAGAGCACCAACGACAGAGCGCACGCGAGCGCGGCCGCCCGTCGCCGCCCGGCCCACCGGCAGATCCACACCAGTCCGGCCGCGATGAACGGCGCGAAGATGAACAGGCCCTGCTGGAACGAACGCAGCACTCCGTAGTCGATGGAGGCCTGCGGCAGGAGGGTGAGCATTCCGATCACGGCGCCCGCGCCGACGGTCAGCGTGACCTGATCACGTGTCGGGCGGAATGCCTTCCGCCGCCCCCACAAGGTCGTCACGACACCGACGAACAGCAGCAGTTGCAGCAGCATCGCGGTGATCGCGCGGAAGCCGCTGTTCGCCGCCACCACGTCGACACCGCCGTCCTGGAGGGAACGGCCCAGCGGCGTGAGCGGCTGGACCTGCTCCGGTTCGGGCCGAACAGGGTAGGCGTCGACCACGCTCAACGGCAGATAGTCAGCACCCGCCCCGGCGTCCTCCCTCATGCGCACGGCGTCGGCGCGGTACTCACGCAGCCGCTCAGCCGGGCTGACCTGCGCCCCACCGATGAGGCTGTACGACACGTCCGAAGACCGGTTCCACGCCTGCCCGCTTCGAAGATCACGCACAGTCGTCGTGACCGACGTCTGCAGTTGCCCGCCCGTATGGGAGACAGGGCCGGTCCAGACCACTGCGGCGACCGCTGTGGCGACAAGGATCCACCAGGTGATGAAGCTCCGCTGGACGGTCTCCGGGGACGGTCGCCTTCTCAGCCGCGAGCACAGCCGCCACACGAGGTCGATGACGAACGCCAGCGCCAGGGTCACCACGATGATGTACGTGGTGGAGTAGTGGGAGAGGACGATGCCGAGGGCCAGCACCGTGAACGCGACCCGTCGACTGCCGACCGGGCGGCTGGTCTCGGTCAGCACCACCATGGCGCACCCGAGCAGGAGGAAGGCGACCTCCTGGCGGGCCATGAACACCATGTCGGTGAAGAACGTCGGGAACATCATGAGGAAGACGGCCGACAGCAGCGCGACGAGGTTGGGCGCGACATTGCGCACCGAGCGATACACCAGAGCCGGCGTGAGGGCGAAGAGCAGCGGCAGAACGACCTTGAAGACGTAGACGCCGGAGATCCCCGTCAGCCGTACCAGCGACGTCGGCAGCAGGGTGATGCTCATGCAGGCGTTGTACGTGTCGCGGTAGGAGCTGATGTTCCAGTGGTTGCCGGTGGCCGTCAGCTGGAAGATCTCGTACTCGTGCTGGATGTCGTGGCCCGTGATGTACCAGCCGCGCAGAGAAGTGAGAAGGAGAAGTCCGGCTGCCGCGAAGAACAGACCCAACACCACGATGGGGGCCGCGTACTGCCGGCGCCGCCACATCAGGAGCGCGAGCAGCACGGCGACGGAGACCATCGCGGCAACGCTGACGGCTGAGCCGGACTGGTTGTTGAGCCGGATCGGACCCGCGACCGACAGGGCGAGGGTGACAGTGCCGAGGGCCGACACCGCGACGAGACCTGGTGGCAGCTGATGAGGATGCCTCTCGCGCCACCGGGCGATGCCGTCGGCCAAGCGCTCCGACGGCGGATCCGTTGCGAGCGCGATGACGACCACGGCCAGGGCGGAGGCGACGGCGAGTGGCGTGCGGGCGAGCGGTTGCCCGATACCGAGGGGTGGCAGGGCGGTGTTCACCACCAGGGCGACGACGATGTCGGTGATGACACTGAGGCCGACGGCGAGCAGCACCCGGCCGTCGCGGGTCGAGACGACCCGGGATGCGATGCCGTACCAGAGCACCGTCGGCGCGCCGAGCAGGAGCCAGAGACCGGCGAGCGTCAGCAGCGCGGTGGGAGGCCCGGGCAGGATCTCGACGAGGACGGCCAGCGCAGTGCCGCCCAGTACCGCACGGCGTCCTGTCACCCGTGTCGCAAGGGTCGCGACGGCGGTCATCGTGAGCCCTCGGCGTTCTTGGAGCCGGGGGTTCCCAGACGGAAGTGCAGTGTTTGGGGGTGGTCGAGCAGCTTGACATGCACGCTTTCGGCGCCCTGCCGCAGCGGAAGGTGTACGACCGTCGACGCCGGGACGTCGAGGCGCCCGGCGAGCGTGGTCGCGGTCGACGCCGTCGTACGGCCGTCGGATGATTCGAGCCACACATGGAGCCAATAGCTGCGTTCGCTGTCCCCATGGCCGACGACCGATATCGGGACGCGGACTTGGGCCTGTTCGACGCTCGGCGCACTCGTGAAGTACAACTCGGTGTAGGAACTCGGCACCCGTGTGAACGATTCGCGCAACTCACGGCGTGCGGCCGGTGTCACCCAGACGGTCACCGCGCAGACGATCAAAATGACCAGCAGTACCACGATGTTGCGGACCAGGACCGAGTGACGGCGACGTCGACGATCGGGACGCGTGTGGCTGACGGGCGCCGTTTGTTGCTGCGACGGCGTCTTGAGGTTGCCGAGGAAAGGGCTCATGGTGCTTTCCTCCCGAGCTCACCCAGCTCCAGCGATCCGGCGGTCAACGCCCGGACGGCCTGCGGACGTCATGCCGACCGGGAGCCCAGTGGCTGAGCGGATCCATGGTCGGCTTGGTCATCGGGTGCGCGAGAACGTGTGCCCGCGGGGCCGCACCGCTGAGTCCGACACGGTCCCTGCGCATGAGGCGGACCTTGCCCAGAATGCGAAAGCAGGTGAGGGCGTCCTGCCAACTGATCTTCTTTCCCTCTGCGTGCGACCGGCTGTAGTAACTCACAGGAACCTCGAACGGGCGGATGCCGAGACGCAGCAGACTGGCAGTGATTTCGGTGTCCAGTCCGAAGCCGCGAGAATGCAGATGCAGAGAGCGGAAGAGGGACAAGGGGATCAGCTTCAGGCACGTATGCATATCGGCCAGATGTGCATCGAAGATCACATTTGCCACGAGCGTCATCAGCTCGTTTCCCAGGGCGTACCGGTACGACTGGTAGACCGTGTTCAGTCCGAACAGCCGCGCTCCGTAGACGACGTCGCACCGCCCTTGAAGGACGGGCTCCAGGAGTCGCGGAATGTCGTCCGGCGAATACTCCAGATCGGCGTCGAACGGAAGAATGTGCGTTCCGGTGGCCAGTCGCCCAGCCGTCAGCAGGGCTGCGCCTTTGCCGAGGTTGCGGGAGTGTCTGTACGTCGTCACTGAGGGATGCGCATGCTGAGCCAGCAGGAGCGGAGTGCGATCACTGCTGCCGTCGTCGACGACGATCAGTTCCATCGCGCACGGATACTCATGAGCCAGCACCGCGTCGATCGCTGTCTTGATCGTCCTTTCCTCGTTGTACGCCGCCATCACGATGGAGAGCTTCACCGGGCCATCGCCCGACCACTTCCGCCCGCTCGTCGGCAGGGGAACAGGGACGTCTGGTGCGCTCATCGTGGGCCCTCCTCGCTTGAGCCCTTACTGGCCGCGCTCGCTTCGTCGGACCTGCGCAGCGTTTGACCGGCCACTGGGGATAATTCGTACGCTTACGATGTATACGTACAACTCTGCACACGGAAAGCGCCACGGTCAAGACGGAGGGAGGCCCCTGTGCCTCCGCTGGTACGATGTACGTATACGGCGTAATCTGATGAAGATCGCGGATCCCGACGGCGTGCCGGCGCCGGTCCGAACCAGGACGAAGATCCCGGCGGTCCGGCCAGGCCTGCGTACGCGGGGTCGTTCGTGGCCGGTAGACATCTGGAGGCGCCATGCCCCCCATCGAGGACTACGCCCTCCTCAGTGACCTGGAGACCGCCGCCATGGTCGGTCGGGACGGATCCGTCGACTGGCTGTGCGTGCCCCGCTTCGACTCACCGGCCTGCCTCGCCGCCCTGCTGGGCACCGAGGACCACGGGTTCTGGCGGGTGGCGCCCGTGTCCGGTGGCCCGTGTACACGGCGTGCCTACCGGTCGGACACGCTGGTGCTGGACTCGGTGTGGGAGACCCCCACCGGAACGGTGCGCGTCACGGACTTCATGCCGCCCCGGTACCAACTGCCCTGCATCGTGCGGGTGGTGGAGGGCCTGGCGGGGGACGTGGTGGTGCGCAGCGAACTTCAACTGCGGTTCCATCAGGGCCGGGTCGTCCCCTGGGTCCGCGAGATCGGCCGGTGCACGGTCGCGGTGGCCGGACCGGACGCGATGTGGCTGAGTGCCGACAAGCCGGTGCGCGCGGTCGGCGACGGGACCGCCACCGCCTGGCAGATCACCGTCCCGGCCGGACACCGGCTGGCGCTGGCGCTGGCGTGGGCGCCCTCGCACCGTCGGGAACCGCCCGTGCCGCTGTCCGTGCCAGCGGAGACGGTACTCAAGGAGACCGTCGACTTCTGGCGGCACTGGAGTGGCCAGTGCAATTACCAGGGCCCTTGGCGGGACGCCGTGGTGCGTTCGCTGATCACCCTCAAGGCGCTCACCTACGCGCCCACCGGCGCCATCGTCGCCGCGCCGACCACATCGCTGCCCGGCTGCATCGGCGGGGAGCGTAACTGGGACCACCGGTTCTGCTGGCTGCGGGACTCCACGGCCGCCCTGTCCTGTCTGCTTCGCAGCGGTTACCACGCCGAGGCCACGGCGTGGCTGGACTGGCTGGTGCGGGCCATCGCGGGCGACCCGGCCGATCTGCAGACCGTGTACGGCGTCGAGGGGCAGCGCCTGCTGCCGGAGAGCGAGGCGCCCTGGCTGCCCGGCTACGAGGGATCGCGGCCGGTGCGGTTCGGGAATTCGGCGGTGGGCCAGTTCCAACTCGACGTGTACGGCGAGGTACTGGACGCGTTGTGGCGGTCGCTAAAGGCCGGCGTCCCCATGCCCGCCCACGTCTGGCATCTGGTCCAGGAACTGATGGGCTTCGTGCAACGGCACTGGCGGGAACCCGATCGAGGACTGTGGCAGGTGCGCGGCCCCCGGCGCCAGTTCGTGCACTCCAAGGTGATGGCGTGGGTGGCGGCCGACCGCGCCCTGCGGATGGCCGAACTGCTGGGCCGAGAAGGAGCATTGGACGAGTGGCGGGCCCTGCGGGACCAGGTGCACCGCCAGGTCTGCCGCGAGGGCTGGGACCCGGCGCGGCAGTCCTTCGTGCAGTCCTACGGCTCGTCGGCACTGGACGCCTCGGCCCTGCTGATGCCCCGGCTCGGCTTCCTGCCGGCCCGGGACGAGCGGGTGCGGGCAACGGTCCGGGCCATGCGCGGGCTGGGCCACGGAGGCTTCGTACGGCGGTACGCGCAGGGCGACACCCGCTCGTCCGCGACAGACGGCATACACGGTGGCGAGGGCGCGTTCGTCGCCTGTTCCCTCTGGTACGCCGACGCCCTCGCCGAGACCGGCCGGCCCCAGCAGGCCCGGGAAGCGTTCGAGCGCGTCCTCGCCGTCCGCAACGACGTCGGACTGCTCTCCGAACAGTGGGATCCGGACGCCGGCCGCCAACTGGGCAACGCTCCCCAGGCGTTCAGTCACATCGCCCTGACAGAGACAGCGTTCACACTGTCCGGGGCGCCGGGCGCGACGCCGGAAGGGCGTTGACCCGAGCCGGGCTCCGTCTCACGCTTTCTCCGGCTTCGGTCATCGCGCCGACCCGGCGTATCCATGCGGATTGAGGTGCTGGAAACGCCACGCGTCCCGGCACATGTCCGCGAGACCGAGGGTGGGGCGCCAGCCCCAGGCGCGCTCCACGGCGGAGAGGTCGGCGACGAGTTCGGCCACCTCGCCCGGACGCCGCGGCGCGATCTCGTACGGCACCGCCCTCCCGCACGCCTCGGAGAACGCGGCGACCATCTCGAGGACCGAACTGCCGCTGCCCCGGCCGAGGTTGTACACGTGCATGCCGGGTGCGTCGGTGAGATGGTCGAGCGCGACGCGGTGGGCGTCGACGGTGTCCATGACGTGGATGTAGTCACGTATCGCGGTGCCGTCGGGGGTCGGATAGTCCACGCCGAACACCCGCAACCGCTCCCGTCGGCCGACGGCCACCTGTGCCATGGCCGGCATGAGGTGGTCGGGCTCGCCGCGTGGATCCTCGCCGAGCAGCCCGCTGGGGTGGGCGCCGGTGGGGTTGAAGTTCCGCAGGCACATCACGGTGTACTCGGGGTGGTACCGGCAGACGTCGGCGAGGACCTGCTCGCACAGCCACTTGGACGCCGCGTACGGGTTGGTGGGGCGGGGCGGGGTGCTCTCGTCGAGCGGGCCGTGGTCCGCGTCGCCGTAGACCGAGCCGGAGGAGGAGAACACGAGCCGGTGCACCCCGTGCTCGTGCATGGTGTGCAGCAGCGCCGTGGTGCCGGCGACATTGTTGTCGTAGTACTCCACGGGAAACCGGGTCGACCTGGACACCGACTTGTGTGCGGCGAAGTGCACGACAGCGTCCACGGAATGGCGTTCGAAGACTGCCGAGAGCGCGCGCCGGTCCCGGATGTCCAGCTCGTACACCGCACCGACGAACCGCCCCGCCAGTCGCTCCACCCTGGTCAGGACCTGGGGCGTGCTGTTGGAGTAGTCGTCGACCACGATGACCTCGTAGCCGTGGTCGAGGAGGGCGACGCAGGCATGGCTGCCGATGAAACCGGCCCCGCCGGTGACGAGGACGGTCGACGGAACAGGCTGGCTTGGTGCCATGGCGGGACGCTCCGGCGACGCGGCAGGTGACGGCGTATGTTTACGGCGTATGTGTACGACTGTGCGCCCACGGTGCGTCCGGAGTCAAGCCCGTTCCACGGCCCGTCACGCCCTGACCAACAACTGAAAGTCGAACGCGTACCGCGACGCCCGGTAGATGTGGGTGCCGTACTCCACCGCGCGGCCCGTGTCGTCGTAGGCCGTGCGTTGCATGGTCAGGACCGCGGTGCCCTCCTGTTCGTCGAGGCGGGTGGCCTCCTCCCCGGTGGCGCGGCGGGCGCCGATGGTCTGGCGGGCGCTGTGCAGGGTGATGCCGGCGGTGCGGAGCATGCGGTAGAGGCCGGTCGATTCGAGGCGGGCGCTGTCCAGGGGGAGCAGGCCCGCGGGGAGGTAGTTGCAGAGCAGCGCCACCGGTTCGCCGTGGGTCAGGCGCAGCCGCTCCAGGAGCATGACCTCGCCGCCCTCCGGCAGGGACAGCGCGGCGGCCACGTCGGCGGGCGCCGGGACCGTCTCGTTGCGGACCACCCGCGTGGCCGGACCCTGTCCGGCCGCCTCCAGGTCGTCGTAGAGGCTGCTGAGTTCCAGGGGGCGTCTGACCTGGCTGTGCACCACCTGCGTGCCCACCCCGCGCCGGCGGACCAGCAGGCCCTTGTCCACCAGGGTCTGGATCGCCTGGCGGACGGTGGGGCGGGACAGGCCGAGGCGGTTCGAGAGGTCGATCTCGTTGCCCAGGAGGTTCCCCGGGGCGAGCACGCCGTGCTCGATCGCCGCCTCCAGCTGCCGGGCGAGCTGGTAGTACAGCGGCACCGGACTGCCCCGGTCCAGGGCGAAGTCCAGGGAGCCGAGCGCGGGCGCGGTCGCGGCACGCGAGGTGTCGCGGAGTTTCGCCATGGAGGTACCTCCCTCGCGGGGTCGGGGGCGTGCGGTCACAGGTGGGTGCGACGGGCGGCCGTCTGGCGGTCGTACTCCGTCCGCGCCGCCACCGCGGCCTCGCGCGCGGCCGTCTGGGCCACCGGCACGTCCCACCAGGCCTCCGTCGGGGGAGCGGCCGGGTTCGCCGGGTCCGTCTCGACGTAGACGCAGGTCGGGCGGTCCGAGGCGCGGGCCGTGGCCAGGGCCTCGCGCAGCTCCCGTACGGTCTTGGCGCGCAGCACGTCCATGCCGAGGCTCGCCGCGTTGGCGGCCAGGTCCACCGGGAGCGGGGCTCCGCTGAAGGTGCCGTCGGCGGCCCGGTACCGGTAGGCCGTCCCGAAGCGCTCGCCGCCCACGGACTCCGAGAGGCCGCCGATGGAGGCGTACCCGTGGTTCTGGATCAGGACCAGGTTGATCGGCAGGCCCTCCTGGACCGCGGTGACCAGCTCCGTCGGCATCATCAGGTAGGTGCCGTCGCCGACCAGTGCCCACACCGGGGTGTCCGGGCCGGCCTGCTGGACGCCGATCGCGGCCGGGATCTCGTAGCCCATGCAGGAGTAGCCGTACTCCAGGTGGTACTGGCGAGCGCTGCGGGCCCGCCACAGCTTGTGCAGGTCGCCGGGGAGCGAGCCGGCCGCGTTGATCACCACGTCCTCGTCGCCGACGACCGCGTCCAGCGCGCCGAGCAGCTGGGTCTGGGTCGGCACGGCGTTCTCGTCGGCGGCCTCGTAGGCCCGGGCCACGACCTGCTCCCAGCGCTCCTTGCCGGCTCCGTACTCCGCCTCGTAGGACGCGTCCACCCGGTGGCCCGCCAATGCCGGCGCGAGCGCCTCAAGACCGGCCCGCGCATCGCATACGACCGTCCGCGCGGCCAGCTTGTGGGCGTCGAAGGCGGTGATGTTGAGGTTGAGGAAGCGCACGTCCGGGTTCTGGAAGAGGGTGCCGGAGGCGGTGGTGAAGTCGGAGTAGCGGGTGCCGACGCCGATGACCAGGTCCGCGGTGCGCGCGAGGTCGTCGGCGACCGCCGTGCCGGTGTGGCCGATGCCGCCCAGGTCGGCCGGGTGGTCGTGGCGCAGGGAGCCCTTGCCGGCCTGGGTGGACGCGACGGGGATGCCGGTGGCCTCCACGAGGGCCTTCAGGGCCTCCTCGGCCTCGCTGTGGTGGATCCCGCCGCCCGCCACGATCAGCGGGCGGGCGGCCGCGCGGATCGCCTCCACCGCCTCCGCCAGCTCCACCTGGTCGGGGGCGGGGCGCCGTACCCGCCACACCCGCTCGGCGAAGAACTCCTCGGGCCAGTCGTACGCCTCCGCCTGCACGTCCTGGGGGAGGGCGAGGGTGACCGCGCCGGTCTCGGCCGGGTCCGCGAGGACGCGCATGGCCTGGAGGGCGGCCGGGATCAGGGCCTCGGGGCGGTGGATCCGGTCGAAGTACCGGGAGACCGGGCGCAGGGTGTCGTTCACCGACAGGTCGGCCTCGGTGGGGTGCTCCAGCTGCTGGAGCAGGGGGTCGGCGGGGCGGGTGGCGAAGTAGTCGCCGGGCAGCAGCAGCACCGGGAGGCGGTTGATGGTGGCCAGGGCGGCGCCGGTGACCAGGTTGGTGGCGCCGGGGCCGATCGAGGTGGTGACCGCCTGGGCCGACAGCCGGTTCAGGTGGCGGGCGTGGCCGACGGCCGCGTGGACCATGGCCTGCTCGTTGCGGCCCTGGTGGAACGGCATCGCGTCCTCGCCGGCCTCCAGGAGGGCCTGTCCGACGCCCGCCACGTTGCCGTGGCCGAAGATGCCCCAGGTCCCGGCGATCAGCCGGTGCCGTAGTCCGTCCCGCTCCGTGTACTGGACGGACAGGAACCGCACCAGGGCTTGGGCGACGGTCAGGCGGGTGGTGCTGCTCATCAGGACTTCTCCGGTGCGGTGTGGTGGCGAGGCGGTGGGTGCAGGCGCGGGTGTCAGCTCGGGAGCCGGGCTCGGTCCGTCACGGTGAGACGCCGTTCGGGAGGGCGCAGGCGTGGGTGTCAGCTCGGGAGCCGGGCTCGGTCCGTCACGGTGAGACGCCGTTCAGGAGGGCGCCGGCCTCGGTGCCGGCGTACCGGACGGTCCGCTCCAGGTCCCAGCCGGACAGCAGTCCGTGGCAGAGCGCGCCACCGAAGGCGTCGCCCGCGCCGGCGCCGTCGACCCCGTCCACGGGGACGGGCGGGACCTCGGCCGTGGTGCCGTCGCGGTGCACGGCGAGCACGCCCTTCGAGCCCTGCTTCACCACGGCCAGTGCCACGCCCGCGGCCAGCAGGGCCTCGGCGCAGGCGCGCGGTTCACGGACGCCGGTGGCGAGCGCGCAGTCGTCGAGGGTGCCGACCGCCACGGTCGCGTGGCGCAGGGCCTCCGCGTAGTACGGACGGGCTTCCCGCGCGGCGTCCTCGGCCGTGCCGTTCCACAGCGCCGGCCGCCAGTCGAGGTCGAAGACCGTGGTGCTCGTCCGGTCGCGGCACTTCAGGGCGGCGAGGGTGGCGGAGCGGCTCGGCTCCGCGCTCAGCCCGCTCCCGGTGATCCAGAAGATCCGGGCCGCGCGGATGGCGAAGCAGTCGAGCTCGTAGGCGGCCTCACGGGAGGTGACCGGGGCGGATCCGGACTCCTGGGCCGTCACCCAGCGGCCGTCGACGCCGGACTCCGTGAGGGTCTGGTGGAGATACGCGCCGGAGGGGTCGGCGCCGGTGCGGGCGATGACCGCGGCGGAGCGGCCGAGCCGGGCGACCGCGACCGCGACGTCGGCGGCCGGACCCCCGAGGACCTGCGGGAAGGCCCCGGTCCCCGCCGGTCGGGCCCCGGGCTGCCGCGGGTAGAGATCAACTCCGATACGGCCCATACTGATCACGTCGAACTGCTGCACTGGCTCGACCATGCGCGACGCTCCTCGATCCGGGCTGGGGACGCGGGGCCCTACGGGCCGTTGCCTCCCAGGTGTAGGACTCGAAGGGCGACGCTGTCAATAGTTTGTACTTACATTCGGACCTGTTCGTGAAATGATGTCTTAACAAAGTATTGACAGCGGCCGCGCCAGGGGAGTTGGATCCCGTCCCAACGCAAGTTGGTGCGTTTTCACAGATCCCGCCCCCCTTTCCCGACGTACTCCCCGTCGCACAGTGAGGTGCAAGGAAAGATGGACCGCTCTTCTCTCTCCCGTTCGCGGAGATTCGCACCCGCCGTGGCCCTCGCCGCGGCCGCGGCCCTGACGCTCGCCGGCTGCTCCAGCAGCTCGGGCGGCAAGAAGTCCGAGGAGAGCGCGGACGGCGCCTCCGCGGGCAAGGCCACCACGCCCCGGATGACCATCGCCCTGGTCACCCACCAGTCGCCCGGCGACACCTTCTGGGACATCGTCCGCAAGGGCGCCCAGGCCGCCGCCGACAAGGACAACGTCAAGCTGGTCTACTCGGCCGACCCGAGCGCGGCCAGCCAGGCCAACCTGGTCCAGAACGCGATCGACCAGAAGGTCGACGGCATCGCGATCACCCTGGCCAAGCCCGACGCCCTCAAGGACGTCGTCGCCAAGGCCAAGGCGGCGGGCATACCCGTCGTCGGCCTCAACTCCGGTGTCAGCGAATGGCAGAAGCTCGGCCTGATGGAGTTCTTCGGTCAGGACGAGACCGTCGCCGGTGAGGCGCTCGGCAAGCGGCTGAACCAGGAGGGCGCCAAGAACGCCGTCTGTGTCATCCAGGAGCAGGGCAACATCGGCCTGACCCAGCGCTGCGACGGCGTGAAGAAGACCTTCACCGGCAAGCTCCAGACGCTGAACGTCAACGGCACCGACATGCCGTCCGTGAAGTCGACGATCACCGCCAAGCTCTCCCAGGACAAGTCCATCGACTACATCGTCGCCCTCGGCGCGCCCTTCGCGCTGACCGCGACCCAGTCGGTGTCCGACGCGGGCAGCAAGGCCAAGGTCGCCACGTTCGACCTCAACAAGGACCTGACGGGCGCCATCAGCAAGGGAACCATCCAGTTCGCCGTCGACCAGCAGCCCTACCTCCAGGGCTACCTGGCGATCGACTCGCTGTGGCTCTACAAGAACAACGGCAACTACATGGGCGGCGGCGAGCAGCCGGTGCTCACCGGTCCGGCCTTCGTGGACAAGTCCAACGTCGACGCCGTGGCCAAGTTCGCCGCGAAGGGCACCAGGTGATGGGTATGACCCAGCACGCCGAGCCGGCGGTGACCACACCGCCGGCCTCCGGCCCCGGCAAGGTGAAGGACGGGCGGACCGCGGAACGGCCGCTCGCCATACGCCTGTTGGCCCGCCCCGACGTGGGTGTGTTCCTGGGTGCGGTGGCGGTGTGGGTGTTCTTCCTGATCGCCGCGCCGCCCGTGCGCGAGGGCAGCGCGATGGCGAACATCCTGTACCAGTCGTCCACGATCGGGATCATGGCGCTGCCGGTCGCGCTGCTGATGATCGGCGGCGAGTTCGACCTGTCGTCGGGTGTCGCGGTGATCACCTCGGCGCTGACCGCGTCGATGTTCGCCTTCCAGCTGACGCTGAACGTGTGGGCCGGTGTGTTCGTGGCCCTGCTGGTGTCGCTGGCGATCGGCTTCCTCAACGGCTGGCTGGTCGTGAAGACCGGTCTGCCCAGCTTCCTGATCACGCTCGGCACCTTCCTGATCCTCCAGGGCGTCAACCTCGCGGTGACCAAGCTGGTGACCGGCAACGTGGCCACCGACGACATCAGCGACATGGACGGCTTCGACCAGGCCAAGAAGGTCTTCGCGAACTCCTTCGAGGTCGGCGGCGTCCAGATCAAGATCACCATCGTGTACTGGCTGGTCTTCGCGGCGCTGGCGACCTGGGTGCTGCTGCGCACCAGGTACGGCAACTGGATCTTCGCGGTGGGCGGCAACAAGGAGTCCGCCCGCGCGGTCGGTGTGCCGGTGAACTTCACGAAGATCAGCCTGTTCATGCTGGTCGGCTTCGCCGCCTGGTTCGTCGGGATGCACAACCTGTTCTCCTTCAACACCGTGCAGTCCGGCGAGGGCGTGGGCCAGGAGCTCATCTACATCTCGGCCGCGGTGATCGGCGGCTGTCTGCTGACCGGCGGCGCCGGATCCGCGATCGGCCCGGTGTTCGGGGCGTTCATGTTCGGCATGGTTCAGCAGGGCATCGTCTACGCCAACTGGAACCCGGACTGGTTCAAGGCCTTCCTCGGCGTGATGCTGCTCGGCGCCGTCCTGATCAATCTGTGGGTCAGCCGCACGGCGACCCGGAGGTGACCCACCCCATGACCAACAGCAACGAAGAAGCGGGCACCCACGGCGCCATCCTGGCCGACACCCCCGAGACCGGCCCCGGCGGCGACGGTGTGATCGTCGAGCTGCGCAACGCGGGCAAGTCCTACGGCAACATCCGTGCCCTGCACGGCGTGAGCCTCCAGGTGCGGCCCAGCCAGGTCACCTGTGTGCTCGGTGACAACGGCGCCGGCAAGTCCACCCTCATCAAGA
Source organism: Streptomyces sp. NPDC057253 (assembly GCF_042669125.1). Lineage (NCBI taxonomy): Bacteria > Bacillati > Actinomycetota > Actinomycetes > Kitasatosporales > Streptomycetaceae > Streptomyces > Streptomyces sp. NPDC057253. The sequence continues at coordinate 39,299 of NZ_JBHUXV010000001.1, forward strand.
TCATCTCGGGGCTGCACCAGCACACCGAGGGCGAGTTCCTCGTCGACGGCGTCCCGGTACGCTTCACCACCCCGCGCGAGGCCCTCGACAAGGGCATCGCCACCGTCTACCAGGACCTCGCGGTCGTCCCGCTGATGCCGGTGTGGCGCAACTTCTTCCTCGGCTCCGAGATGACCAAGGGCCCCTGGCCGCTGCGCCGCCTCGACATCGACAGGATGAAGAAGACCGCCGACGAGGAACTGCGGAACATGGGCATCGTCCTCGACGACCTCGAGCAGCCCATCGGCACCCTCTCCGGCGGCCAGCGCCAGTGCGTCGCGATCGCCCGTGCCGTCTACTTCGGCGCCCGGGTGCTCATCCTCGACGAGCCCACCGCCGCCCTCGGCGTCAAGCAGTCCGGTGTCGTCCTCAAGTACGTGGCCGCCGCCCGCGACCGCGGACTGGGCGTCATCTTCATCACCCACAACCCCCACCACGCCTACATGGTCGGCGACCACTTCAGCGTGCTGCGCCTGGGCACCATGGAGCTGTCCGCCTCCCGGGACCAGATCAGCCTGGAGGAACTCACCAACCACATGGCGGGCGGTGCCGAACTCGCCGCGCTCAAGCACGAGTTGTCCCAGGTCCGAGGCGTCGACACCGAAGCCCTCCCGGAAGAGGGAGACCTCACCGTGGCGGCCGGCGGCGAGGGGAAGTCCTGAGATGGCGGCCCCGCTCGACCGTATCCGCATCGGCTCGGCCCCGGACTCCTGGGGCGTCTGGTTCCCCGACGACCCGGCGCAGGTGCCGTGGGAACGCTTCCTGGACGAGGTCGCCGAGGCCGGCTACTCCTGGATCGAGCTGGGGCCGTACGGCTATCTGCCGACCGACCCGGCCCGGCTGACCGACGAGATCGCCCGCCGCGACCTCCAGGTCTCGGCCGGCACCGTCTTCACCGGACTGCACCGCGGACCCTCGGTCTGGGAGGCGACCTGGGCGCACGTCAGCCAGGTCGCCGCGCTCACCCAGGCCGTGGGAGCGAGGCACCTCGTCGTCATCCCGTCCTTCTGGCGGGACGACAGGACCGCCGAGATACTGGAGCCGCCCGAGCTGACCCACGAGCAGTGGGCCCACCTCACCAAGGGCATGGAACGCCTCGGCCACGAGGTGAAGGAGGTGTACGGACTCGACCTCGTCGTCCATCCGCACGCCGACACCCACCTCGACACCGAGGACCACGTCGAGCACTTCCTCGACTCGACGGACTCCGAACTCGTCAACCTCTGCCTGGACACCGGGCATTACGCCTACTGCGGCGGCGACAGCGTCAAGCTCATCGAGACCTACGGCGAACGCATCGGCTATCTGCACCTCAAGCAGGTCGACCCGGAGATCCTCGCGGACGTCGTGCGGCACGAGGTCCCGTTCGGCCCGGCCGTGCAGCGCGGGGTGATGTGCGAACCGCCGTCCGGCGTACCGGAGTTGGAGCCGGTGCTGGTCGCGGCGCAGAAGCTCGGAGTGGAGCTGTTCGCGATCGTCGAGCAGGACATGTACCCGTGCGAGCCGGACAAGCCGCTGCCGATCGCCGTGCGCACCCGGCAGTTCCTGAGGTCCTGCGGCGCCTGAGAGGGATGACCATGACCGAGCGAGGCACCCTCGGTGTCGCCGTCATCGGCACCGGCAAGATGGGCGCCGACCATGTCCGCCGGATCCACGAGGCCGTCAGTGGCGCCCGGGTGAGCGCCGTCGTGGACCTCGACGCGGACCGCGCCAAGCAGGTCGCCGCCCGGGTGGAGGGCTGCACCGCCTACACCGACCCGGCGGCCGCGATGGCGGCGGCCGACGTGGACGCCGTCCTCATCGCCTCGTCCGGGCCCGCCCACGAGGCGGGGCTGCTCCTGGCACTGGAGCACGATCTGCCGGTGCTCTGCGAGAAGCCGCTCACCCCCGACGCGGCCTCCGCGCTGCGTGTCCTGGAGGCCGAGCGAAGGCTTGGTCGGCGGCGCGTCCAGGTGGGCTTCATGCGGCGCTTCGACGCCGAGTACGTGAAGCTCAAGTCCCTGCTGGAGACCGGGCAGTTGGGGCGGCCGCTCATGGTGCACAACCGGCACCGCAACGCCGCAAGCCCGCCCTTCTTCACCAGCTCCATGCTGATCAGCGACTCCGTGGCGCACGAGACGGACGTGACGCGGTGGTTGCTGGGGCACGAGATCACGGCGGTGACGGTGCTGCGCCCGACGCCTTCGGCGAGCGCCCCGGAGGGCCTCCAGGACCCGCAGTTCGTGGTCTTCGAGACCGACGGCGGTGCCCTGAGCGACGTCGAGATCTTCGTCAACTGCGGCTTCGGCTACCAGGTCCAGGCCGAGGTGGTCTGCGAACGCGGCACCGCCCGCATCGGGGACGGCCACGCCATGGTCACCAACATGGCCGGCCGGTGGGGTGGCACCATCGCCCAGGACTTCGTCGAACGCTTCGCCGACGCCTACGACCGCGAGGTCCAGGCCTGGGTCGACGCCACCCGCCGGGGCGAGGTCACCGGGCCCAGCGTGTGGGACGGTTACGCGGCGGCCGCGGTGTGCGAGGCCGGCGTGCGCTCGCTGGACGACGGCGGCCGGGTGACCGTGGAGCTCGTGGAGCGGCCCGCGCTGTACGGCTGAACGGCCGTCGTACAGGGGAGTTCGGCGAAGTTCCCCCGTGCTCGCTACGTACCCCTCGAATCCCGCCCTCTTCGTGACCCCCTGTGCCACCATGGCGCGGCTGTCCTCGGCGGGGCGGCGAGGGGGTGCGCATGGGACTCGTAAGGATACTGCTGCCGTTGCCGCGCGCGGCGGCCAGATGGGCGCCGGAGAAGGGCGGCCCGCTGCTCGGCGCGGCGCTGTCGTCCTGCGCCGCGCCGTCCTTGGTCGGTCTCCCACCACCGTCGCCCGCCCGTCGGCTGGCCTGGGCCGAGGAGGCGGTCGCGACCTACCGCGCGACAACCGACATGGAGGGCCTGACCCGAGCCCTGTCCCTACGCGCCCACGCCCTGCTCCTGTCCGGCCGCTTCGAGGAGGCGTACGGGGCCGTGGAGGAGGCGGCTGGTGTGTGGGCGGGGCATGGCGGGGCTGAGGTGGCTGCTGGGCAGTTGGGTGGACCCGGGGGTGAGGTGGCCGGTGGGCAGGCGCCCGGGGCCGACGCTGAGGCGACCGCTGGGCCGACGGCTGGGGCCGGGGATGCCGGGGCCGCTGCGCAGGCGGGCAGGGTCGTGGACGGCATGGCCGCCGTGCAGGCGGGAGGCGCCGGGGATGAGGTGCCCGCCGTGCAGGCGGGTGGGCCCGTGGGTGAGGTGCCCGCTGGGCACGCCGGGCGGGGTGCGGATGGCGCGGCTGGTGTGCCCGGTGCGCGGGCGGACATCGGTGACGATGACGCGGTGCTCGGGGCCGACAAGGCGTCGGTGGTGGTGGGTGCCTTTCTCGGGGATCTGCGGGCGCAGGCGCTTGCCGGGCTGGGGCGGGGCGAGGATGCCGTGCCGGTCGCCCGGGCCAGTGTGGCGGCCTACCGGCGGCTGTCCACGCCCGACCGCAGGGACCGGGCGCTCGGCAGTTTGCCGGGTGCGCTGCGCACCTACGGGATGCTGCTCGCCGCGGTCGGTCGCCACGAGGAGTCCGTCGCCGTGTACGAGGAGTGCGCCGCGCTCCTCGCCGCCATGTCGCTGCGGGAGTTGGCGCACGTCGAACTGGTGCGGCCCCAGGTGCTCGCCGAACTGGTCGGCGTGCTGCGGGCGTCGGGGCGGCACCAGGACGCGCTGGGCGTCGGCCCCGAGGCCAGGGAGGCGCTGCGCGGACCCCTCGCGTGGACCGTCCCCGAGACCGTGCTGCCCCTGCGGGTACGGCTCCTGGTCGACCTCGCCCGCTGTCACACCGCCACCGGCGACCCGGCCGAGGCCCGCGTCTGCGCCGTGGCGGCGGTGGCCGAGGCCCGAAAGCCGCACGGCACGGGCGAGTTGACCTCGGCACTGGACTGCCTCGCCGACGTCCTCGCTGAACTCGGCCAGACCGACAAGGAGTCGACCACCAGGCGCGAACTGGCCGCGCTGCGCGACACCTAGGGCAGGCACCCGGCACCACCCGGCCCGCGCACGCGCCCTAGGCCGTGCGTACCCGGCACCACGCGGCCCGCGCAGCGCCCTAGGCCGTGCGTACCCGGCATCACCCGGATCGCGCATGCGCCCTAGGCCGTGCGTACCCGGCACCACCCGGCCCGCGCACGCGCCCTAGGCCGTGCGCGGTCGTGCCTCGAACCCGGCCGCCCGGTACGCGGCGTCGACGAGAGTCATCGTCGCCACCGCGTCGTCCGCGTCCAGCGGCAGCGCCGCACCCCCGCGCACCCGGTCCGCGAACGCCTCCAGCTGGTAGGTGTACGACGACCGGGTGCCGAGCCGCTCGGTGCGCTCACCGTCCGCCGTGCGCACCACGACCCGGTCGTCGAGGTGCGGCAGCACGAAGTTCGGCGCGAGGACCTCGCCCCGCGAGCCGGTGATCCGGCAGCTCATCTCCAGCCGGTCGTACGCCATGTGGCAGCGCGCCGACCCGGTCGCCCCGCCGGGAAAGGCCAGGTCGGCGTCCAGCCACTCGTCGACCCCGGGCGCCTGCGCCCGCTCCCCGCCCCGCGCGGAGACCAGCCGGGGCGCGCCGCCCGCCCAGGGGGCCAGCATGCGCAGCGCGTGCAGGCTGTAGCAGCCGAGGTCCATCACCGCGCCGCCGGCCAGCGGCAGCGACCAGCGCGGGTCGGTGTCGGGCGGCGCCGGGATCGCCACCAGAGCCTCGACGTGCCGCAGCTCGCCGATCTCCCCGCTCGCGAGGATCTCGTGCAGGCGCCGGGTGACCGGGTGGAAGAGGTAGTGGAAGGCCTCCATGAAGACGGTCCCGGCCTTCGCGGCCGCCTCCCGCACCTCCGCCGCCTCCTCGGCGTTGCTCGCCGACGGCTTCTCGGTCAGGACGTGCTTGCCGGCCGCGAGGGCGGCGAGGTTCCAGGGCCCGTGCAGCCCGTTGGCGAGCGGGTTGTAGACGACCTCCACCTCGGGGTCCGCGATCAGCTCGGCGTACGACCCCGCCACCCGCTCCACACCGTGCTCGGCCGCGTAGGCCTCGGCGCGGGACCGGTCGCGCGCGGCCACCGCGACGACCCGGTGACCGGTCGCCCGGGCCGGGCCGATCAGCGACGACTCACTGATCCGCGCGGCTCCCAGCACGCCGATGCGCAGCGGTTCACTCATGTCCGCGGTTCCTCCTCGATGGTGGCGGGATCATGGTCCCGCCGGGCCAGTGTGCCCTGGACGGGCGGGAAGTGGCGGCGCGCGAGGTCCTGGGCGTGGGCCACCGCGCACTCGACGAGCTCGAAGGCGGGCAGCCCGCCGACCCAGTAGGTGCGGTTCCGGCCCTGGAGCGCGTCGAGGCGGTCCAGCGCGCCGTCCCTGAGGTCGTCGCCGCCGAAGTGCGGCATGAACGCCCAGGTGTGCTGGAGGCGCACCTCGCCGAGGTGCCCGCCGAGCGCCTCGACGTCCTCCCGCAGCAGTGCGGTGACGTCCTCGGGGCGGCCGTAGGAGTAGAAGGTCCGCAGCTCGCTGCCCGGGTAGCGGTGGTGGTACGACACACAGTGGCCGGCCGTGGTGCGGCTCGCGGTGTGGGCGGCGAGGAAGTAGAAGGCGTCCTCGGGCAGGCCGGACGCGGTGGCGAGGGTGGTGTGGTAGGCGTGGGAGCGGATCGTGGCGGCGAGCTCGCGTTCCTCGTCGCCGGCGTCCAGGGCCGGCAGGATCCGGTCCGGCGTGACCGCGAGCACCACGTCGTCCGCCTCGACCGGCCCCGAGTCGGTGTGCACCCGCACCCCGTCCGCCCGCCGCTCGACCGACGTCACGCGCACCCCGCACCGCACGTCCTTCAGTTCCTCCGCGACCCGGCGCCACAGTGTGGCGAACCCGCCCACGACCGTGAAGTCGCCCGCGTGCCCGAGGAGTTCGGGGCCGGGGTCCAACAGGCCGGTCATCTCCGCGTACTTGACGAAGTACAGCGCGGGCACGTCGTCGTCGAGGTGTCCGTAGCCGGCGGCCGTCCACCCGGTGCCGAAGGACTCGGCCATGGACTGCAGGTCGTGGTCGGCGATCCAGCGGCCGACGGGAGCGGCGAGGGCTCGCGCGGAGTGGGCGAGGCCGGGCTCGGCGATGCGCGGAAACTCCCGCTCCCGCAGGGCCCGGTAACGCCGGAGGGAGCCGTCGCGCAGGAACCCCATCAACTGCCGGACGGCACGGCCGCTCGCGTCCAGGACGCGGTAGCGGCTGGTGCGCTCCGTCTCCACGTCCAGTTCCGTCAGCAACTCGGCGATCCGTTCGTACCGGTGGGTGCAGATGTGGCCCCCGAGGTCGTAGGCGCGGCCGTCCACGTGCACGCTCCGGCACTTGCCGGCCACCGCCTCCCGCTCCTCCAGGACGGTCACCCGGTGCCCGGCCCGCTCCAGTTCGCGGGCGACGGCCAGGCCGCTCGGTCCGGCGCCGACGACGGCCACGGTCCGGGGGCCCGCGCTGGCGTGTAACTCCTGCATGGTCGTGACTCCTCGGTCGGTCGGACGTGGAAGGCTCTCATGGTCGTACGGAGAGATCACGTGACCGTGAACGGGCGTCGCGGGCGGAGTGTTCACGCTGCATGGTCCCGGGCCGGGGTGCCCGGGACCCGGCGGTGGGGTCAGGCGGAGCGGACCTCGGCGAGGGTCACCGGGCGGTGCTCGTGCAGGGACAGGGTGCACGCCTCGGCGATCCAGCCCGCCTCCAGGGCGTCCGCGATGGTGCACGGCGAGGGCCGGGTGCCGGCCACGACCTCGGTGAACGCGGTGAGTTCGGCGCGGTAGGCGGCCGTGAAGCGGTCCATGAAGAAGTCGTGCGGGGTGCCCGCCGGGAAGGTCACCCCGGGCTCGACCGAGCGCAGCGGCAGCTTGTCCTCCAGGCCGACCGCGATGGAGTCCTGGAAGCCGTGGATCTCCATGCGGACGTCGTAACCCCGGGCGTTGTGGCGGGAGTTGGAGACCACCGCGATGGTGCCGTCGTCCAGGGTGAGGATCGCGCCGGTGGTGTCGGCGTCGCCCGCCTCCTTGATGTACTCGGCGCCCCGGTTGCCGCCGACGGCGTACACCTCGACGACCTCGCGGCCGGTCACCCAGCGGATGATGTCGAAGTCGTGCACCGAGCAGTCCCGGAAGATGCCCCCGGAGGCGGCGACATACGCGGCCGGCGGCGGGGCGGGGTCCAGGGTGGTCGAGCGCACGGTGTGCAGCTTGCCCAGCTCACCGCTCTGCACGGCGGCACGCGCGTTGACGAAGCCGGTGTCGAAGCGGCGGTTGTAGCCGATCTGGATCGGCACCTCGCTGCCCGCGACGGCCTTGAGAACCTCGACGCCCTCGCTCATGTGCTTGGCGACGGGCTTCTCGCAGAAGACGGGGATGCCGGCCTCGACACCGGCCAGGATCAGCCCGGGGTGGGCGTCGGTCGCCGCCGCGACCACGATGCCGTCCACGCCGGCGGCCAGCAGGGCCTCCGGGGAGTCCACCACCTCGCCGCCGAAGCGCTCCGCGGCGGACTTGGCGGCCTCGGCGAAGGGGTCCGTGAGGACGAGGGACTCGACCGCGTCGAGTCCGGAGAGGGTCTCGGCGTGGAAGGCGCCGATGCGGCCGAGGCCGAGGATTCCGATACGCATGGGGGTGCAGCTCCTTGAGGGTTGGTACGGGGGTGCTAGTCGAGGCCGCCCAGGACGTTCTGGTCCCAGTCGATCACCGATCCGGTCACCACGCCCGACCGGTCGGACAGCAGGAGGACCACGAAGTCGGCGATCTCGTCGGGCTGGCCGAGCTTGCCCATGGGGAGCCGGGCCGCGGCCTCCTCGCGCCAGTCGTCGCCGGCGCCGTGGAAGGTCTTCTGGGTGGCGTCCTCGCCCTCGGTCGCCGTCCAGCCGATGTTCAGGCCGTTGATCCGGACCCGGTCCCACCGGTGGGCGTGCGCCGCGTTGCGGGTCAGGCCGATCAGGCCGGCCTTCGCGGCGACGTAGGGCGCGAGGAAGGGCTGGCCGCCGTGCGCCGAGGACGTGATGATGTTGACGACCGTGCCGGGCGCCCCCCGTCCGACCATGTCCGCGACCGCCGTCTGCATCGCGAAGAACGGCGCCTTCAGGTTGATCGCGATGTGCTGGTCGAACAGCTCGGGCGTGGTGTCGAGGAGCGTGCCACGGGAGGTGAGCCCGGCCGAGTTCACCAGGCAGTCGACCCGGCCGTACGCCTCGACGACCCGGGTCACCGAGGACCTCGCCTGCTCGGCGTCGGCGAGGTCGGCGCGCACGAACAGCGCCTTGCCGCCGGCCGCCTCCAGCTCCGCGACCAGCGCCTCACCGGGCTCCGGCCGGCGCCCGCTGACCGCCACGACCGCCCCCTCGCGGACGGCGGCCCGGGCGATCGCGGCACCGACGCCCTGGCTGCCGCCGTTGACGAGGACGACCTTGTCGTCGAGAAGTCCCATGAATGTGCCAGTCCCTTTCAGGTCGTGCGCCGATACGGCCGTTGCTCAGCTCGTGCGCCGGTCGGCGCCCGCCCGCAGTTCGTCCCTGAGCACCCGCGCGTTCCACCCCTCGGCGAGCGCCCGCCGGACGAGGTCCGCCTGGGAGGGCGGGGCCAGTCCGTCGACGGGCGGGTCGCTGTCGAGGTTGGTCGGGAAGGGGTAGCCCTCGGCGCTCGCGGCGATCACGTTGTCGAGCCACTCCGCGGAGGCGCCCTCGGCCTTCCTCCGCAGGAGCGCGGGGTAGACGGCGTTGGACACCGCCTCCCGGTCCACGGTCTCCATGGCCCGCCCGAAGGCCGAGGAGACCTGGAGCAGGTTGGCCATGCGCCGCACGTCCGTGGTGCGGTTGGTCCCGGCCGCGTGGAACAGCGCCGGGTTGAAGAAGGCCGCGTCGCCCTTGGCGAGCGGCAGCTGGACGTGGTGCTCCTTGAAGTACGCCTGGAACTCCGGCCGCCGCCACGCCAGGTACCCGGGCTCGTACGCCTGCGAGAACGGCAGGTAGAGGGTCGGCCCCGACTCCACCGGCATGTCGCAGTGCGCCACCGCGCCCTGGAGCGTGAGCACGGGGGAGAGGCGGTGCACATGCGCCGGATAGGCGGCCGCGACCTCGTCGGAGAGGAAACCGAGGTGGTAGTCGCGGTGCGCGGTCTGCGCGAGACCGCCCGGGTTGACCACGTTGACCTGCGAGGTGACCTGGTAGCCGGGACCGAGCCAGGCCTCGGACACCAGGGCGAGGACGGGGTTGGCGTAGTAGTCGGCGAAGGCCGCGGGGTCGTACAGGGCCGCCTTCTCCAGCGCGTTCCACACCCGCTCGTTGGCGCCGGGCTTCGCGAAGTGGTCACCGGCGGTCGCGCCCGCCGCGTACTGCTCGCGGATCAGCGAGTCGAACACCTGGGTGAACCGGTCGACGACCCCGTGATCGGGGAACGCCCCCTGGAAGACCACGACCCCGGGCCCGTCGGTCAGGGCCCGTACCAGCTCCTCCTGCACCTCCCGGCGGTCCTTCGCGCCGAGGACGCGCGCGGCGTCGTACAGCAGGACGTTGCGCTCCACGGCGGAGGCGTGCGGGTAGTCGGCGGGGTCGGCGGTCCGTTCGACGAGCGCGCGGAAGGAGTCGAGGTCGCAGTCCTGCTCGGACAGCCAGGCGCGGCGGTGTACGGCGGTGAAGGACATCTGCGTCCTCTCGGTGACAGGGGCGACTCAGCGCTGTCATTCTTGTCATGACAAAGCCGTCGAACAACCGGCAGGCAGCCATCAAAAACCCCTCAAGGAGCAGGCAGGTGGGACACCCGTTCCCCATTCGGGAAATCGCACGTCAGGCGGGGCTCAGCGAGGCCACCGTCGACCGGGTCCTGAACGGCAGGGGCGGGGTCAGGGAGAACACCGCCCGCGAGGTCCATCAGGCGATCACCGACCTGGACCGGCAGCGCACCCAGGTCCGCCTGGTCGGCCGGACCTTCATGGTCGACATCGTGATGCAGACGCCGGAGCGCTTCTCCACGGCCGTCCGCGCCGCCCTGGAGGCCGAGCTGCCCGCGCTGCACCCCGCCGTCCTGCGCTCCCGTTTCCACTTCCGCGAGACGGGCCCGGTGACGGAACTGACCAGGATCCTCGACCGGATAGCCCGGCGCGGCTCCCAGGGCGTGATCCTGAAGGCGCCGGACGTCCCCGAGGTCGCGGCCGCCGTCGGCCGGCTCGCGGAGGCCGGGATCCCCGTGGTCACCCTGGTCACCGACCTGCCCTCCACGGCCCGGCTCGCCTATGTCGGCATCGACAACCGGGCCGCCGGGGCGACGGCCGCGTATCTGACGGGCCAGTGGCTCGGCGACCGGCCCGGCAATGTCCTCGCCAGCCTGAGCAGCGGCTTCTTCCGCAACGAGGAGGAGCGCGAGATGGGCTTCCGCAGCGCGATGCGGGCCCGGCACCCCGACCGCGCGGTGGTCGAGATCGCCGAGGGCCAGGGCCTGGACGCCACCCAGTACGAGCTGGTCCGGGCGGCCCTGGAGCGCGACCCGGACATCCGCGCGGTCTACTCGATCGGCGGCGGCAACATCGCCACCCTGAAGGCCTTCGAGGACCTGGGCCGGGAGTGCGCGGTGTTCGTCGCCCACGACCTGGACCACGACAACGACCGTCTGCTGCGCGAACACCGCCTGTCCGCCGTGCTCCACCACGACCTGCGCCAGGACATGCGGGAGGCCTGCCACATCGTGATGCGCGCGCACGGGGCGCTGCCACCGGCGGGCCCGACGACGCCGTCCGCGATCCAGGTGGTCACGCCCTACAACATGCCGTACTGATCAGGACCGGGACGCCTACAGCTCCACCCACGACCCGCTCTGCGCGGACCGCGCCATCGCGTCCAGTACGGCCGCGCTGTGCACGGCGTCCGCCAGCGTGGCCCCGTACGAGGTGCCCTCGGCGACCGAACGCAGGAAGCGGTACGCCTCCACCACCTTGAGGTCGTCGTAGCCCATGGCGTTGGCCGCGCCCGGCTGGAAGGCGCCGAACTCGCCGTCGCCCGGCCCGACGTACACCGTGCTGACCGCCTGGTCCTGGTAGCTGGTGCCGCGGCTGACACCCAGCTCGCCCATGCGGCGGAAGTCCCAGAACACCGCGCCCTTGGTGCCGTGCACCTCGAAGCCGTAGTTGTTCTGCTCGCCGACCGAGATCCGGCAGGCCTCCAGGACACCCCGGGCGCCGGAGGCGAACCGCAGCAGGCAGTTGACGTAGTCCTCGTTCTCGACCGGGCCGAGCTCCCCGGTGGCGAGGGTGTGCCCGGCGGTGGCGCCGGTGGGACGGGCGCGCTCCGGCAGGAAGATCGCGGTGTCGGCGGTGAGGGACGCGATGTCGCCGAGCAGGAAGCGGGCCAGGTCGGCGCCGTGCGAGGCGAGGTCCCCGAGCACCCCGCTGCCGCCGCGCTCACGCTCGTAGCGCCAGGTCAGGGCGCCCTGGGGGTGGGCCGCGTAGTCGCTGAACAGCCGGATGCGGACATGGGTGACGGTGCCGAGCTCGCCCGCGGCGATCAGGTCGCGGGCGGCCTCCACGGCGGGCGCGTTGCGGTAGTTGAAGCCGACCGCGCTGCGCACCCCGGCCTTGGCCACCGCGTCGGCCACCGCGCGGGCGTCCTCGACGGTCAGGCCCACCGGCTTCTCGATCCACAGGTGCTTGCCGGCCTCGGCCATCGCGACACCGATCTCGCGGTGCAGGAAGTTGGGCGCCGTGACGCTCACCGCCTGGACGCGCGGGTCCGCGGCGACCTCGCGCCAGTCCCGGGTCGTCGAGGCGAACCCGAACTGCGCGGCGGCCTCCTCGGCCCGGCCCGGCACCTCCTCGGCGACGGCCACCAGCTCCGGAACCAGGGCGAGCCGGGGGTAGTGGTGCCGCACCCGGGCGTAGGCCTGGGAGTGCACCCGTCCCATCCAGCCGAATCCGACGACGGCGACACCGAGCGTATCGACCATGGGGAGCCCCTCCGTGAGCCGTTTGGACCGTTCCATTGCTTGTCCTGGTCACCTTGGGTGCCGAATTCGCTTGCTGTCAAGCCTTTGACAAGCCGTGGGAGCCCATGGAACGGTCCATGCCATGCGACCGCCGACGATCCGCGACGTGGCCGACCGGGCCGGAGTGTCGAAGTCCCTGGTCTCGCTCGTGCTGCGGGGCTCGGACCAGGTGCGCCCGGAGAAGCGGGAGGCCGTGCTGCGGGCCGTGCGCGAGCTCGGCTACCGCCCGAACGCCGCCGCCCGCAGCCTCAGCGAGCAGCGCACCCGCACGGTCGGTGTCCTCCTGCACGACCTGCGCAACCCCTGGTTCGTCGAGCTGCTCGACGGCATGAACTCCCTGCTCCACGACAACGGCCTGCGCATGCTCCTCGCCGACGCCCGCCTCAACCGCCGTACCGGACAGGACCCGGCCGGGCCCTTCCTGGACCTCGGGGTCGACGGCCTCGTCGTGGTCGGCACGCTGCCGGACGCGACCGCGCTCGGGGCGGTCGCCGAACGCCTTCCCGTGGTGGTCGCGGGTGCCCGCGAGCCCCGGCTGCCGGGGGTGGACGTCGTCGCCAACGACGACGTGCGGGGCGCCCGCCTGGTCACCGAGCACCTGATCGGCCTCGGGCACCGGCGCATCGCGCACATCGCGGGGTACGGGGCGGTCGGCGAGCTGCGCCGGGAGAGCTTCGAGGCGACCATGCGCGCCCACGGCCTCGCCGGGGCGGCCGTCGTCGAACCGAGCGACATGACCGAGGAGGGCGGCTACCGCACCACGGTCCGGCTGCTGAGCCGCGCGGACCGGCCGACGGCCGTCTTCGCCGTCAACGACATCGCCGCGATCGGCGCGGTGTCGGCCGCCGAGGAACTCGGCCTGCACGTCCCGCGCGACCTGTCGGTGGTCGGCTACGACAACACCAGCATCGCCCGGCTGCGGCACGTCTGGCTCACCACGGTCGACAACGCGGGGCACGAGGTCGGCCGGCGCGCCGCGCGGTGTCTGCTCGACCGGTTCGAGGGGCGCGGGGGAGAGGGCCGTACGGATCTCGCCGTACCGGTGCTGGAGGTGCGGGGGACGACGGCGGGGCCGCCGGACGGGACGTGACGGGCTCCCGGGTCCCGATCAGAGGTTGATCGCGTACGCCTTGCGCAGCGTCTCGTGGACCGTCCACGTCGTACGGTCGCCCTCGCGCAGCACGGCCATGTCGCCGGGCCCCACCCGCAAGGTCGGTCCGCCCTCGACCTCGATGGTCGCCGAGCCGCTGACGACGACGAACAGCTCGTCCGCCTCGGTGTCGGTGACGACTCCGGGGGTGATCTGCCAGATGCCCCGGATCTGACGTCCGTCCGGCGACTCCCAGACCACCTTGCCGGTCACCTCGGGCGTCCCGGAGACGATCTGCTCCCGGGCGAGGGGCTCGGAGTCGAGCTCGGCGTCGGGGATGTGGAGTACGAAGCTGTGGTCCATGGGGCCGACCCTAGCGAGATCGCGCGCGGCCGGTCCGTCGACAGTGTGTGGAGTGTCGGCGCAGGTGGGAGGACACTTCGTCGCGGACTGGCGGGGTGCGTGGGCCCGGGTGATCGTGGAGGGCATGGCGGACACCGAGGCGGCCGCGATGCCGGCGCGCCGGCACGACACCCGTGAGGCGGTCCTGTTCGGCGGGGTCTACGGCTCGGTCCTGGCCTGCTCCATGGTCGCCGCGCTCACCCAGTACGGGCACACGTCCCGGGACAGCCGTCGCTACGACGCCGCGTGGCTCCTGGTCACCGCCCTCGCCTCCGCCCTCGCGCACGGCTACGCCCACTACATCGCCGAGCGCGCCCCGCACCGCCGCGGGGACGCCCTGCGCACGCTGGCCGAGGAGTGGCCCCTGGTCGCGGCGGTCCTGCCGACGGTCGCCCTCCTGGCCGGCGCGGGCTGGGGCTGGTGGCCGGCGAACGGCGTCGAGTACGCGGCCTTCACCCTCAACATCACCCTCCTGTTCACCCTGGGCCTGGTCACGGCCCGCTGGTCCCACCGCACCTGGCTCACGGCGGTGACGATCGGGGTGGTGGACGCGATGTTGGGGGCGGTGGTCGTGGTGGCGAACGCGGTGATCAAGTAGGGGGGGGCCGGCGTCGGCGAAATCGGGCTGCGTCCCGGCCGGTCGCGCGGGCAGCATGGCGTGATGCCCGATCTGCTGTGGGACGACGTCAGGAACTTCTTCGATCCCGATTTGATGGGGGCGCTGCCGGACGGGCGCGTCCCGGGCACGTCGGTGGAGGACTGGCAGGCGGTGTTCGATCTCGTGCGGTCGCGGGGGTGGGCGTACGCGTACTCCGAGGACGGTGTCGCTCTCCGGCTGCCGCGAGCCGGGCACCTGCTGTCCCGTGGCGGTGGCCTGGGCGCTGAGCTGCGGGTGTGGCCGAGCCCCGGCTTCCTGGTGATCTTTCGGGTGTACGAGGCCGGGGCGATCGACTTCGACGTGGATCTGCGGGAGTTGCAGGGTCAGACCGGCGTCGACGCGCTGTGCCGGTTGCTGCGGGCCCTCGGGCGTCGGCTGGGCAAGCCGGTGCTGGTGACCCCGGAGTCGGATCCGTCGCGCCCGGTGCTGGGCTTTGATGTGACGGTCGGCCGGGTCGTGCTGCTCGCCGACCCGGAGCTGCCCTGACGGCCGTACGGGGTTGAAGCGGCCGTCGCCCCGCAGGGAACGACGGCCGCGTGTGGCTCCATGGGGGGCGGAGCCGGTGTCACGCCTCGGCGGTCACCTCCGTCGGCTCCGGCGTTTCGGCGGCCGGGGTCCGGGGGCCCGGCCGGTGTCCGCCGGGGATGAGGGTGGCGAGCGCGAAGGCCAGCAGGGCCGCGCCCGCGCCGATCGCCATGACGACCTTGAAGCCGTTCTCCGAGGGCAGCGCGTGGCCGCCGAAGTCGGTGGTCATCTGGGCCAGGATCACGCCGGCGAGCGCGCCGGCGAAGGACGTGCCGAGGGACCGCATCAGGGTGTTGAGGCTGTTCGCGGCACCCGTCTGGGACGGGTCCACGGCACCCATGATCAGGGCGGGCAGCGCGCCGTACGTGAAGCCGATGCCCGCGCCGATGACGCAGGAGACCAGGACGAGGTGCCAGACCTCGGACATCAGGACGATGTTGAGCCCGTACCCCGCCGCCACGATCAGCGCGCCGATCATCAGCGTGACCTTGGGCCCCTTGGCCTTGGTGACCCCCGCGGACACCGCCGACATGGCCATCATCACCAGGCCCTGCGGAGCCAGCACCAGACCGACCGTCAGCATGGACCTGCCGAGGCCGTAACCGGTCTGCTCCGGCAGCTGGAGCAGCTGCGGCAGCACCAGGGACATCGCGAACATCGAGAAGCCGAGCGCGACCGAGGCGAGGTTGGTGAACAGCACCTGCGGCTTGGCGGTCGTCCGCAGATCAACCAGCGGCTGCGCGCTGCGCAGCTCCCACCGGCCCCAGGCCAGCAGGATCACCACCGCGGCGGTGCCGAGACCGAGCGTGGCACCGCTCGTCCAGCCCCAGTCCCCGCCCTTGGAGACGGCCAGCAGCAGCGGGACCAGCCCGGCGGACAGCCCCAGCGAGCCGACGAGGTCGAACCGGCCTCCCGTCCGCACCTCCGACTCCGGCACGACCAGCAGGACCAGGACGAAGGCCACCGCACCGAGCGCGGCCGAGACCCAGAACAGGATGTGCCAGTTCCAGTGGTCGGCGATGAACGCGGCGGCGGGCAGCCCCAGAGCACCGCCGACACCGAGCGAGGCACTCATCAGCGCGGTGGACCCGGCCAGCCGGTCGGCCGGCAGCGCGTCCCGCATGATGCTGATGCCGAGCGGCACGACCGCGGCGGCCAGCCCCTGGAGGGCACGTCCGACGATCATCGGGACGAGGGAGTCGGCGAGGCCGCAGACCACCGACCCGGACACCAGCAGCACGATGCTGAGCAGCAGCATCCGGCGCTTGCCGAACATGTCACCGAGCCGTCCGACGACCGGAGTGGCCACGGCCGCGGCGAGCAGCGTCGCGGTGACCGCCCAGGCGGTGTCGGAGGCCTCCGCGTGCAGGAGCCTCGGCAGCTCGGGCACGATCGGGATGACCAGGGTCTGCATCAGCGAGACGACGATCCCGGCCAGAGCCAGCACCGCCACCACGGCGTTCGGCTTCGGAGGGGCGGACGGCCCCGCTTCGGCGGGTCGGGCAAGGGCGTCGGACATGGCAGTGGCCTCCGTACGGGGTTGCTCGGCTTACTCGGGTGAATCGCGATTGATGGACTTGCGCAGGTGAAATGGCGTCGTCATGCGCCGAAGGTCACCACGACCTTCTCCGCGGCCCCGGGAGTCAGTGCCAGCTCGAACGCCCGGCCGACCTCCCCGAACGGCACCCGATGGCTGATCAGCTTCGCGAACCGCTCCCGGTGTTCCACCAGTTCCGCCGTCACCTCGAAGATCTCCGTCGGATATCCCTGGGAGGCGATGAGCGTCAGCTCGCTGCGCAGCATGCCGCCGAGGTCCACCTCCCCCTTCTTCTGTACGGCGACCATGACGAGCTTGGCGTGCCACTTGGCGTTGGCGATCACGGAGTCGAACACCGCGGGGGCGCCCGCGGCGTCGAGGTAGATGTCGGTGCCGACCCGCGGCTGCCCGAGCGCGTTGACGGCCGAGCCGTGCAACTCCCGCAGCCGGGCGGTGAGATCCTCCTCGGCGGAATTGACGACCGCGTCGGCGCCCACCGCCAGCGCGGTCTCCAGCCGCTCGGGGATGAGGTCGACCACGGTCACGTGCTCGACCCCGCGCAGCTTCAACCAGATCGCCGCACCCAGCCCGATGGGGCCGGCCCCGAACACCACCACCCTGTCCGCGGGCCCCGCCGCGGAGCGGTTGACGGCGTGCCGGGCGACCGCCATCGGCTCGTTGAGGGCCGCGACATCGAAGGGCATGTCCTCCGGGAGCACGGCGACACTCGTGCCGACCTCGGCGTTCTCGATGAGCAAGTACTCGTCCATGCCGCCGAGTTCACCGCCGCAGCCGATGATGCCGGTCGGCGCGCTCTGCGGGTTGACGACCACCCGGTCGCCGACCGCCAGACCCGTCACCCCGGCGCCCACCTCGACGATCTCACCGGCCGGCTCGTGGCCGAGCGGGATGGCCCGCATCGACCCGTCGGCGCCGACGGGCATGCCGCCCAGGTGGAGGAAGAACGTGTCGGTGCCGCAGATCCCGCAGGCCCGGATGCGCACGAGGGCGTCCTTGGGGCCGGCGATGGGGCGTGGGACGTCCACCACGTCGACCCTGTCCTTCGCGGTGCGGACGGACTTCATCGTGGCCATGGGGTCTCGCTTTCCGGAGGGAGGGGCGCAGGGAGCCGATGCGGCTTGCTTGACTTAGGCAAGCACATGGACTTACTTGAGTCAAGCAATCAAATACCCGCAATGCAGTGAACAAAATTGTTGACAATCTTGTCTGGCTAGATTTACGTTCGACAGGCACTCACTCAGGGAGGGCAACGATGCCGAAGGAAGCCCGTCCGAGCACCGGGGAGCAGGCCAAGCAGCACGCGCTCGCGCAGCTGCGGCAGGCGATCCTGCACGGCGAGATGGCACCGGCACAGCGGCTGGTGGAGAACGAGCTCGCCGAGCAGTTCGGTGTGACACGGGCCAGCATCCGGGCCGCACTCATCGATCTGGAGGCCCAGGGCCTCGTCGAGCGGATCCTCAACCGGGGTTCCCGGGTGCGGGTGGTGACCGTCGAGGAGGCCGTCGCCATCACCGAGTGCCGCATGGTCCTCGAAGGGCTGTGCGCGGCCAAGGCGGCGACCCTGGCCAGTGACGAGCAGCTCGCCGAGCTGACCGAACTGGGCACGGCGATGACCAAGGCCGTGGCCGACGGCGAGCCGGTGACCTACTCCGAGCTCAACCAGGAACTGCACGCCAAGGTGCGGGAGTTCTCCGGCCAGCGGACCGCCGTGGACCTGCTGGAGCGGCTGAACGCCCAACTGGTGCGGCACCGCTTCCAGTTGGCGCTCAGGCCGGGACGCCCGCAGCACTCCCTGAACGAGCATCTGGCGATGATCGAGGCGATCAGGTCCAGGGACCCGCAGGCGGCCGAGCAGGCCGTCCGCGCCCACCTCACCAGCGTGATCGAGGCGCTGCGCGACTGAGCCGCGCGGGGCGGGCGCGAACCTGTCCACTTCAAGGAGATTTCAGCAATGACGCAGTCAGGCGCGCCCGCCCCTCCACGTTCGACACTGGTGATCACCGCGCACGCCGGGGACTTCGTGTGGCGGGCCGGCGGAGCCATCGCGCTGGCCGCCTCCCGGGGCGAGAAGGTCACCATCGCCTGTCTGACCTTCGGCGAGCGCGGCGAGTCCGCCAAGGCCTGGCGCGAGGGCCGGACACTGGAGGAGATCAAGGCGATACGGCGGGACGAGGCCGAGCGCGCCGCCGCCGGCCTCGGCGCCGAGGTCCGCTTCTTCGACGCCGGCGACTACCCGCTGGTCGCGACCGCCGAGCTCACCGACCGGCTCGTCGAGGTCTACCGGGCCACCCAGCCCGACGTCGTGCTCACCCACCCGGTCGAGGACCCCTACAACGGCGACCACCCGGCCGCCAACCGTATGGCCCTGGAGGCCCGGGTCCTCGCGCAGGCCATCGGCTACCCGGGCGAGGGCGAGATCATCGGCGCCCCGCCGGTCTTCTACTTCGAGCCGCACCAGCCCGAGATGAGCGGCTTCAAGCCCGAGGTGCTCCTCGACATCACCGAGGTCTGGGAGACCAAGCGCAAGGCCATGGAGTGCCTCGGCGCCCAGCAGCACCTGTGGGACTACTACACCGACCTCGCCGTCCGCCGGGGCGTCCAGCTCAAGCGCAACGCGGGCCCGAACCTGGGGCTGGCCCACAAGACCATGGCGGAGGCGTACATGCGCCCCTACCCGCAGATCGCGAAGGAGCTGGCATGAGCGGCGTGATCGTCACCAACCCGCCGAAGGCCCAGCTCGCGGACGTCGACGCGCTCGCGCGGTACGGCGTGGCGACCGTCAGCGAGGCGATGGGGCGAACCGGCCTGCTGGGCCCGGGGATTCGCCCCGTCCAGCAGGGCGTGCGGGTCGCGGGCACCGCGGTCACCGTGCTCAGCTGGCCCGGCGACAACCTCATGATCCACGCGGCGGTCGAGCAGTGCGGCGAGGGCGACATCCTGGTCGTCACCACCACCTCGCCGTGCACGGACGGCCTGTTCGGAGAGCTGTTCGCGACCGCCCTCCAGCGGCGCGGGGTGCGCGGGGTCGTCATGAACACCGGCATCCGCGACACCCAGGAACTGCGCGACATGGGCTTCGCCGCCTGGTCCCGGGCGGTCTCCTCGCAGGGCACGGTCAAGGCCACCGGCGGCTCGGTCAACGTGCCGATCGCCATCGACGGCCAGGTGATCCACCCCGGCGACGTGATCCTCGCCGACGACGACGGTGTCGTGGTCGTCCCGCGGGAACGCGCCCGGGAGACCGCCCGGAGGTCCGAGGCCCGGGAGGCCAAGGAGGCCGCCACCCGCGCCGCCTTCCTCGGCGGCCAACTCGGCCTGGACCGCTACGGACTGCGCGAGACGCTGAAGAACCTCGGCGTCGAGTACCAGTCCTACGAGCAGTACGCGGGAGAGCGGCCGTGACCGACGGGGTGCCCTGTCTGCTGATGCGCGGCGGCACCTCCAAGGGCGCCTACTTCCTCGCCGCCGACCTGCCCGCCGAACCCGCCCTGCGCGACGACCTGTTGCTGCGGATCATGGGCAGCCCGGACGAGCGCCAGATCGACGGCCTCGGCGGTGCGCACCCGCTCACCAGCAAGGTCGCCGTGATCTCCGCCTCCGCCGACCCGCACGCCGATGTCGACTACCTGTTCCTCCAAGTCGCCGTCGACCGGCCTGAGGTGAGGGACCGTCAGAACTGCGGGAACCTCCTCGCCGGGGTCGGACCGTTCGCCGTCGAGCGCGGGCTGGTCCCGGCGGGGGAGCGGGAGACCTCGGTCCGGATCCGCATGGTCAACACCGGGGACCACGCCGTCGCGACCTTCCCCACCCCCGGCGGCCGAGTCGACTACACCGGGGACGCCGAGATCTCGGGTGTGCCGGGGACGGCCGCTCCCGTCGTGATCGAGTTCCCGCCCGGCGCGGGGCAGTTGCTGCCCACCGGCCGTCCGGTCGACGTCATCGACGGCGTCGAGGTGACCTGCGTGGACAACGGCATGCCGACCGTCCTCGTCGCGGCGGCCTCCCTCAAGGTCACCGGCTACGAGCCGCCCCGGGACCTGGAGGAGGACCTCGCGCTCGCCGACCGGCTGCACTCCCTCCGCCTGGCGGCGGGCCGCCTGATGGGCCTCGGTGACGTGTCCGACACCACCGTCCCCAAGCTCACGCTGCTCGCCCCGCCCAGGAACGGCGGCGCGGTCACCACCCGCACCTTCATCCCGGTGCGCTGCCACACCTCCATCGGCGTCCTGGGCGCGGCGAGCGTGGCGGCGGGCCTGCGGATCGAGGGCGCCGTGGGCGCGGACCTCGCGGTGGTCGACCCGGGCAGCGACCGTGTCCGCATCGAACACCCCACGGGCTTCCTGGACATCGAGAGCAGGGTGACGGCCGGTCCCGACGGTCCGCCCGCCGCCCGGCACACCGCCGTGCTGCGCACCGCCCGCAAGATCTTCGACGGCACCGTCTTCCCCCGGGCCGCCGACCGACCCACAGGAGGTCACTGATGACTCCGCCGCTCGGCGACATCGCCCACATCGGTCACGCCCAGCTCTTCACCCCGGACCTGGACGCGAGCGTCGCCTTCTTCACCGACTATCTGGGCCTGACCGTGAACGGCGAGGACGGTGACACCGTCCACCTGCGCACCTTCGACGACTACGAGCATCACAGCCTGGTCCTCACCGCCCGCGCCCGGCCCGGCCTCGGCCGGCTCGCCCTGCGCACCTCCAGTGAGGAGGCACTGCACCGCCGTATCAAGGCGATCGAGGAGTCGGGCGGCACCGGACGGTGGGCCGAGGACGAACCCGGCCTCGGCAAGCTGTGGGTCACCACCGACCCGGACGGCCACGAACACGCCCTCTACTGGGAGAGCGAGTACTACCGGGCCCCCGAGGACCTGCGGCCGGCCCTCAAGAACCAGCCGCAGGCCAAGCCCAACAGGGGAGTGGGCGTACGGCGGTTGGACCACGTCAACTTCCTCGCCGCCGACGTGCTCGCCAACGCCGAGTTCCAGCAGAACGTGCTCGGCGCCCGGCCGACCGAGCAGATCCGGCTGGACAGCGGGAGGATCGCGGCGCGCTGGCTGACGTACACGAACAAGTCGTACGACGTTGTCTACACCTCGGACTGGACCGGCAGTCAGGGCAGGCTGCACCACATCGCCTTCGCCACCGACACCCGCGAGGACGTGCTGCGCGCGGCCGATCTCGCCATCGACACCGGGGTGTTCATCGAGACGGGTCCGCACAAGCACGCCATCCAGCAGACCTTCTTCCTCTACGTCTACGAGCCCGGCGGCAACCGCATCGAACTGTGCAACCCGCTCACCCGGCTGGTGCTCGCCCCCGACTGGCCGCTGATCACCTGGACCGAGGAGGAGCGGAAGAAGGGGCAGGCCTGGGGGCTGAAGACCATCGAGTCCTTCCACACGCACGGGACCCCGCCGGTCGGCTGAGGCTGAGGCGTCCGGAGCCACCTCGTAGCGCACCCCGTATGGGCTGCGGATTGATTGTCAATGAGATTGTTGACAAAAGCGTTGACACTCTCTGGGGTGGCTCCTTAGCGTCTGGCGCACCAAGTACGAGAGGTAACCAACGATGTCTTCCTCCCCCTCCCCGTCCCTGTCCGCCCGCGGCAGCGGACTGGCCCTGCTGGTCGTCGGTCTGTGCTGGCTGGCCGTGCTCTTCGACGGCCTCGACATGTTCATCTACGGCTCGGTGCTGCCCCACCTGCTGGAGACCAGGACCTTCGGCCTCACCCCGGACCAGGCCGGTGACCTCGGCAGCTACGCCACCTTCGGCATGCTGGTCGGCGCGCTCGTGGCCGGCACGATCGCCGACCGCATCGGGCGCAAGAAGCTGATGGTCGCCTGCGTGACCCTGTTCTCGCTGGCCTCGGGGCTGTGCGCCGTCGCGGAGAGCGTCACGGTCTTCGGCCTCGGGCGGACCCTGGCGGGCGTCGGCCTCGGCGGTCTGCTCCCCACCGCGATCAGCATGGTCTGCGACTACGCCCCGCGCGGCCGCGCCGCCCTCGTCATCGGCCTGCTGATGACCGCTCACCACGCCGGCGGCATCCTCTCCGCCTACGTCGCCAAGTGGCTCGTCGAGCCGGTCGGCTGGCGTGCCGCGTTCTGGGTCTGTGTGCTCCCGCTGCTCTTCGCCCCGGTGCTGGCCAGGGTCCTGCCCGAGTCGCTGAGCTTCCTGGTCGCCAAGGGCCGCACCGAGGAGGCCAGGGCACTCGCCGAGCGCCACGACGTCGAGGTGCCGGCTGCCAGGACCGGCGGCGCCGGTGACCGCTGGGCCAACCTCGCGAACCTCTTCCGCGGCAAGGAGTGGATCCAGACCCTGCTCTACTGGGCGGCCTCCTTCGGCGGGCTGCTCCTCGTCTACGGCGTCGCCACCTGGCTGCCCACCCTGATGCGGGCCGAGGGTTACGCGCTGGGCTCCGCCCTGTCCTTCGTGGTCGTCTTCAACCTCGGCGGCATCGTGGGCATGCTGGTCGCGGGCCGGGCCGCCGACCGCTTCGGCGCCCCGCGCATCGCCGCGATCTGGTTCGCGCTGACCGCCGCGGGCGTCTTCCTGCTCAGCGTCCACCTGTCGACGACCGTCACGATGGTCGTCGTCTTCCTCACCGGGGTCTTCCTCAACAGCGCCCAGACGATGATCTACGCGACGGTCTCGATCCGCTCGAACGCCGACAACCGGGCCACCGCGGTCGGCTGGACCTCGGGCATGGGCCGCTTCGGCGCCGTCTTCGGCCCCTGGCTCGGTGGCCAGCTCCTCGCCTCGGGCCACGGCGACCGCGGCTTCACGGCCTTCGCCCTCGCCGGTCTGTCGTCCATGGTCTTCATCGGCATCGCCGCCCTGCGCGGCTCCCGGCAGACGGCGGGCAGCGGTAGCGAGCACGAACTGGTCGCCGCCCACTGACACCCACCTGGGGGCGCGGGGAACTGCGCGACCGGCCCACCACGACCCGCACCCGCACGGCGACCGGTCGCCCCGAGCTCTCAGGCGCCCGTCACTTCCTGATCCGTACCCCGTCCAGCGCGATCGCCAGCACCCGGTCGCGCTGGACGTCGTCGTCGAAGGCCGTCGCGGTGATGCCCGCGACCATCCGCAACAGATCCACGAAGTCCATGTCCCGCCGGGCCTCACCGGCCTCCTGTGCCCGCTCGAACAACGGCCCGCCCGCCGCGTACATCGACTCCCGGCACGCCGCGAAGATCTCCGACTCGTCGTTGAGCGCCTCGCGCACCGCCCGCTTGGTCACCATGTACCCGGCGAACCGGTCGAGCCAGGCGGTGAGCGCCGGCCAGGGCTCCTCGTCGGCGAGCTCCCGCGCCACCTCGACCAGCGTGTTCACCTCGTCCGCGTAAACGGTCTCGAAGAGATGCCGGCGGGTGGGGAAGTTCCGGTACAGCGTGCCGATGCCCACGCCCGCGCGCCGCGCGATGTCCTCCAGGGACGCCTCCGCACCGTGCTCGGCGAACGCCTCGCGCGCGGCGGCCAGCAGGGCGTCGTAGTTGCGGGCGGCGTCCTTCCGGTGCGGCCGGCGGGACGCGACGATCTCGCTGACGGGGAACGACGACGGGGCGGTCACGGCTGCCTCCCGAGGCTGAAACGGAGGTCGACCTCCGGAACGGGTTGAAGCGGAGGTGTGCCTCCGCTAGAGTGGAGGCGTACCTCCACTTTAGCAGTCGAGGTGCCTTCATCGTCCTTTCCGCGACCGCTTCCCCAGAGGCTCCGGCCGCACCCCGTTCGTTCGGAGAGGCTCTTCATGCCCCGCAAGTCCACCCGTCTCACCTTCGCGGTCCTCGCGGCCGGTGCAGGCGTGTTCTCCATGCTCCAGTCGCTGATCGCGCCGGCTCTGCCGACCGTCCAGCACGCGCTGCACACCTCGCAGTCCACCGCGACCTGGGTGATGACCGCGTATCTGCTGTCCGCCTCGATCTTCACGCCGATCCTCGGCCGTGTCGGCGACCTGATCGGCAAGAAGCGCACGCTCGTCGCCGTCCTGGTGACCGTGGCCGTCGGCTGTCTCCTCGCCGCCCTCGCCCCGAGCATCGGCGTCCTGATCGTCGCCCGGGTCGTCCAGGGCGTCGGCGGTGCCCTCTTCCCGCTCTCCTTCGGCATCATCCGGGACGAGTTCGCCGCGTCCGAGGTCAGCGGCTCCATCAGCAACCTGTCCGCCGTGATCGCCGCCGGCGGCGGGGTCGGCATGGTCGCCGCCGGTCCCATCGTGACCGCGCTCGACTACCGCTGGCTGTTCTGGATCCCGGTCGCCATCGTGATCGCCGCCACCCTCATCGCCGTACGCTATGTGCCCGAGTCGCCCAACAGGGCGCAGGGGAGCGTCAATTGGCTCGGTGCCGTGCTGCTGTCGGCGTGGCTGGTGGCGCTGCTGCTGCCGCTCAGCCAGGCCGCCCGGTGGGGCTGGGGCTCGGCGCGGGTGCTCGGTCTGTTCGGTGCCGCCGTCGTGCTGTTCGCGCTGTGGCTGTACTCCGAGGCCCGCTCCCGGACCCCGCTGATCGACCTGCGGGTGATGCGGCTCCCGGCCGTGTGGACCACCAACGCCGCGGCTCTGCTCTTCGGTGCCGGGATGTACTCGATCTGGTCCTTCCTGCCGGGCTTCGTGCAGACGCCCTCGGCGGCGGGATACGGCTTCGGCGCGAGCGTCACCGCGGCCGGACTGCTCATGCTGCCGATGCTCGTCGCGATGTTCCTCTCCGGTGTCCTCAGCGGCCGCCTGGAGCCGGTCGTCGGCGCCAAGGCCCTGCTGGTGACCGGTGCCGCGCTGGGCGCGGTGGCCTGCGGCTTCCTCGCCCACTGGCACGACGAGCAGTGGCAGATCGCCCTGGTCGCGGGCCTGTTCGGCCTCGGCATCGGACTCGCCTTCGCCTCCATGGCGAACCTGATCGTGGGCAGCGTCCCGGCCGACCAGACCGGGGCCGCGACCGGTATGAACGCCAACATCCGCACCATCGGCGGCTCCATCGGCGCGGCCGTCACGAGCGTGCTGGTCACCGGTCGGCTCCAGCCCTCGGGCCTGCCCCACGAGTCCGGGTACACCCACGGCTTCACCCTGCTCGCCGTGCTGTGCCTGGCGGCGGCACTGGCCGCCCTGCTCGTCCCGGTGCGGCGGACCGTGCGCCGGGTCGTCACGGACGGTGCCGAGATCCGCGAGCCCGTCGCCACCAGGAGGTGACGGTCGGCCATCCGGTCCGGCCGCGCGCGTGGGGTAGGGTTTACCCGCGTGATCACACGGGAGACCCGTGGAGGACGCGGCCGGGACGTGGCGCAGCTTGGTAGCGCACTTGACTGGGGGTCAAGGGGTCGCAGGTTCAAATCCTGTCGTCCCGACGGCACGAAGGGCCTTCGCGGGCAACAGCCCGCGGGGCCCTTTTTCCGTGCTCCTCCGTGTGTCGACGGGGGACCGGGGGTGCGGGAGTAGGTCCCTTGGTCCCTTCGTAGGGCTGGTCGGCCCTCCGACGGGACCAGTGGGGCCCTGTGTACCAGGTGCGCACACCGGAACAGTGAGAAGCTGAGCGAAGGGGAGCGCTGCCCATGACCTGACGATGCGTGGTGGTGAGCACCGTGGCTACAGGTGACACGAACAGCACCGTTCCGGCCGCAGGCCGGGTCGATCCGCTCGGGGATCCCTTCTTGCGCACGCGATTCGCCATGCCGGGCCGGCCCGCCATGTTCCTGCCCCGCCGACGCCTGGCCCGCCATCTCGACCAGGCCCTGCGGACCCCGCTGACCATGGTCAACGGCTCCGCCGGGGCGGGGAAGACGGTGTCGGTCGCCGACTGGACGGCCGGTCTGGACCAGCCGGTCACCTGGCTCACCGTCGAGGCGGAGGAACAGCGGCCCGGCATGTTCTGGGCGTACTTCCTCCAGGCGCTCAGGGCCTCCGGCACCCCGCTGGCCGACTGGGTCCACTGCCCGGCGGACCCGAGCCGGGTGAGCCACAAGGTGCTCTCGGAGATCGCCGAGGACCTGGTCGGACGCGACCCCGCCCTGCTCGTGGTGCTCGACGAGTTCGACCGGGTGAGCGCGTCCGACGTGGCGGAACAGGTGGAGTTCGTGCTCCAGCACGCCGGCTCCGGGCTGCGCCTGGTCCTCGTCACCCGCAACGAGCCGATGTTCTCCCTGCACCGGTACCGGGCGGCCGGAGCCCTGACGGAGATCCGGGACGCCGAGCTCGCCTTCACCCCCGAGGAGGCGTCGACGCTGCTGGAACTGCACGGCCTCAGCCTGCCCGACGACGCCGTGCGCGCCCTGGTGGAGCGCACCCGGGGCTGGGCCGCCGGCCTGCGGCTGTGCGCCCTGGCCGCCCAGGAGAGCCCGGATCCGGTGACCTACCTCAAGGAGTTCGAGGCCGACCGCAGCAGCGTCGCCGACTTCCTGCTGGCCGAGGTGCTCAGGCGCCAGCCGCAGGAGACCCAGGACCTCCTGCTGCGCGTCAGCGTGCTGGACCGCTTCTGCCCCGACCTGGTGAACGGACTGACCCACCGGACCGACGCGGACCGGATCCTGGCCGAGCTGTACCGCGACAACGCCTTCGTGGAACAGCTGGGACAGGGCTGGTACCGCCTGCACCCGCTGTTCGGGGAGATCCTCCAGACCCATCTGCGGGTGCGCAGCCCCGGCCTGGAGCCCGATCTGCACCGGGCGGCCGCCCAGTGGCTGCGGCGCCGCGGCACCCTGCCCGAGGCGCTCGCCCACGGCGCCGCCGCCGCCGACTGGGACTTCACCGCCGGCGCTCTCGTCGACGACCTGGCGATCGGGCAGTTCTTCACCGGTCTGCGCTCCGACGACCTGAACGAGATCTTCTCCCGGATGGGCCCCGAGGCCACGGGCCCCGCGCCGGAACTCGTCCGGGCGGCCCGCGACCTGGCGCAGAGCGACCTCGACCGGGGCATGGCCCACCTGCACCACGCCGAGGCCCGGCTCGCCGTCGAGGAGGGCGACCCGGCGGCGGCCCAGCTGAGCTGGGCGCTCCTGGAGGCGGTGGCGGCCAGGCTGACCGGCTCTCCGGCACGGGCCGAACAGGCCGCCGAGACCGCGGACGAGGTGCGGCCGGAGGTCCCCGCGCACCTCCTGGACAAACACCCCGAACTCCCCGCCCTGCTGCTCACGCATCTGGGCTCCACGCGGCTGTGGGCCGGACGCTACGAGGACGCGCGGGCGGCCCTGACCGAGGCGGCAGACTGCCCTGGCGGCGCCCTGACGGTGATGCCCCGGGAGGAGTCGATGGGGCACCTGGCGTTGATCGACTACCTGAACGGATGGCCCGGCAGGGCCGAGCACAAGGCCCTGGCGGCGCTCAGCGAGTCGGAGCGGTTCGGTCTGCCCCAGTGGTCGGGCTCCGGCATCGAGCGGCTGGTGCTGGCCGCCGTGGCGGTCGACCGCAACGAACTGGGCCGGGCCCAGGCGCTGCTCGACGAGGCCGACGAACTCGCCCACGAGACCCAGGACCCGGTGAAGGCCGCAGGCCGGGCCATCGCCACCGCCCGGCTCCAGCTGGCACAGGGCAACGGGCGGGCGGCCATGGAGTCGGCCAGCCCCGCCGTCTCCACCGCCGTCGCCTCACCCTGGGCGGAGAGCCTGGAGCGGGTGGTCGCCTCCACCGTCCACCTGGCCGAAGGACGGGCCGATACGGCCGCCGAGGTGCTGCGGAACCTGCCGGACGACCGGCCGGCGTGGGCGGTGGAGGCCGCGCGCATCCAGCTCGCCGCGGGACGGCCGGCCGCCGCGATCGACCTGCTCGACAGCCTGCCCGCCGAGAGTCGGCCCGGGCCCGCCGTGACCGTCCGGGCGTCGCTGGTGCGGGCCCAGGCCGCCGCGACGGCGGGAGACACCGAGACCGCACGCCGGTTCGTCGCGCAGGCCCTGCTCGCCGCCCGGCGCGAACGGCTGCGGCGCCCCTTCCTCGACACCGGACGGTGGATCAAGCCGCTGCTGGTCGCGGCGCCCCTGCGGGGCCTGGCCACCGGCTGGCTCCTGCCCGAGCCCGCGGCCGCCGGCGGACCGGCCGGGGTCGCGACACCCCCCGCCCCGATCGTCCTGCCCGAGCTGAGCGAGCGCGAGCACGACGTCCTGATACGGCTGGCCCAGATGATGTCGACGCAGGAGATCGCCGCGGACCTGTACCTGTCGGTGAACACGGTGAAGACCCACCTCAAGAGCCTGTACCGGAAGCTGGCGGTGAACCGCCGCAGCGAGGCCGTACGGCGCGCACGGGACCTGCGGCTCCTGTGAGGGGCCGGCAGGTCGCCCGTCACGGGTGAGGCGGCGGGAGGCCCTCTTCCGCTGCGATGGGAGGGGCGGCCGTCTGCCACTGCCGCCGCGAACCGACCTGGCGAGGTGGTCACCGTGAGACGATGGCGCGCTCTGATCGTCCTGGGGACGGCTCAGTTCCTGATGGTCCTGGACACCTCGGTCATGAACGTCTCGATCAGCCAGCTGGTCGAGGACTTCGACACCGAGGTCACCACCATCCAGGCCGTCATCACCCTCTACGCGCTCGTCATGGCCGCGTTCATGATCATCGGTGGCAGGCTCGGCGACATCCTGGGACGTCGCCGTCTGTTCTTCCTCGGCCTCATCGTGTACGCCACCGGATCGGCCCTGACCGCGCTGGCCCCCACCGTGTGGGTCCTCGCCCTGGGCTGGTCGGTCATCGAGGGGCTCGGCGCCGCCATGGTGCTGCCGGCCATGGCGGCCCTGGTCGCGGAGTCCTACCGCGGGCCGGACCGGGCCGTCGCCTACGGCGTCATCGGCGGCCTCGCCGGGGCCGGGATCGCGGTCGGACCGCTCCTCGGCGGCTGGGTGACCACCTACCTCACCTGGCGGCTGGTCTTCGCCGGCGAGGTCGTCGTCGTGCTGGCCGTGCTGTGCTGCCGCCGGATGATCGCCGAACCCGCCCGCACCGGCACCCGCCCCCGCCTCGACGGGGTCGGCGCCGCGCTGTCCGCCACCGGGCTGGCGCTGGGCGTGCTCGGTGTGCTCCAGAGCAGCACCTGGGGATGGGTCGCGCCCCGCAACCCGCCCTTCACCGTCCTCGGATTCTCCCCGACGCTGTTCGTCGTCGGGCTCGGAGCGGCCGTCCTCGCCGTCTTCGTCCGCTGGGAGCGGCGGCGGGCCGAACAGGGCACCGACCCCCTCGTCCATCTGCCCCTGCTGGGCCGGCCCGCGCTGCGCTCCGGTCTGCTGGCCCTGCTGAGCCAGAACCTCATCCTGCTGGGACTGTTCTTCGTCATCCCGCTGTACCTGCAGGTCGTGCAGGGCTTCGACGCGTTCCAGACCGGGCTGCGGCTGCTCCCCGTCTCGATCACCATGCTCGCCGCCTCCATGCTGGCCTCGTCGCTGGGGCGGGCGGTCGGACCGCGCCGGATGGTCCGGCTCGCCCTCGTCACCCTGGCGATCGCCGTCGTGTGGCTGCTGGCCACCATCGACCCGGTCATCGACGACGCGCAGTTCGCCGGAGCCATGGCCCTGGTGGGCGTGGGCA
Organism: Streptomyces sp. NPDC057253; assembly: GCF_042669125.1. Lineage (NCBI taxonomy): Bacteria > Bacillati > Actinomycetota > Actinomycetes > Kitasatosporales > Streptomycetaceae > Streptomyces > Streptomyces sp. NPDC057253. The sequence goes on from NZ_JBHUXV010000001.1 coordinate 69,074, forward strand.
CCGGACTGCTCGCCTCGCAGCTGGGCAACGTCGTCCAGTCCAGCGTGGGTGAGGAGGAACGCAGCGAGGTCGGCGGGCTCCAGTTCACGGCGCAGAACCTGGGCTCCGCACTGGGCACGGCACTGATCGGGTCGATCCTCCTCGGTTCGCTGGCGCACGCCTTCACCACGCAGGTCGAGGACGACCCGCGGCTCTCGGAGTCGGCCCGCACCCAGACCGGCATCGCCCTGGAGGCCGGAATCTCCTTCGTCACCACCGACCAGGTGCGTTCCGCGGCCGAGGACGCCGGACTGCCGCCCTCCGAGGTCGAGGCCGTCACCGACTCCTACGCCTCCGCACAGCTCGACGGTCTCAAGGCGGCGATCCTCGCCACCGGCGGCATCACGCTGGTCAGCCTCCTGGTCACACCGAACCTCCCGGCCGGCCGGAGCGGCCGTACCGGGGCCCGCGAGACCCGCGCGCCGGCCCCCTCGGCCGGAACCACGCGCTGACGCCCAGGGAGCACCCATGTCCACGACCGATCGCCCGACGGTCCGTGGGGCCGGCACCGGGCGCCGGGCCCGCGCCGACTACACCGGCGGTGTCTACGGATCCATGCTCGCGGCCTCCGTGGTGATCGGCGCCGGCACGCTGGGTTCGTTCCCGCGCCTGGAACTGGTCGTGCTGTTGCTGCTCACCGGGGTGGCGTTCTGGATCGCGCATGTGCACGCCCAGCTGTTCGGGTCACGACTGGCCCAGCAACCGCTCGACCGCCGTGTCGTCCTCAACGCGTGCCGTGAGGAGTGGCCGATCGTCAAGGCCGCCGTACCGCCGGCCGTGGCGGTGGCGGTCAGCGGGCTGCTCGGACTGGACGTGCAGGGCGCCCTCTGGCTGGCGCTCTCCGTCGCGGTGGCCGGGCAGGTGGGGTGGTCGGTGGCCGCGGCCCGGCGTGCCGGTGCCTCCTGGCGGCTGGTCGCCGCCACCGCCTCGGTCAACCTTCTGATCGGCCTGCTGATCATCTCGTTCAAGGTGTTCCTGAAACACTGACCGGTCGGCCGGCGGGCCGGTCGGCGGATCACCTGCGCCGGGTGAGGCCGACAGGCACCGGGCGAGGGGACCATCGCAGGACAGGGCACCGATCGCCCGCCCGGACGCCCGCGGGAGGACAGCCCATGCGCTACGAGATCCGAGTCGACGGACATATGTCGGACACACTGGCCGAAGCCTTTCCCGAGCTGGAACGCGTGGTCATGTCCGGACAGACCGTCCTGTTCGGCTCCGTGATCGACGAGGCGCACCTGTTCGGCCTGCTGGCCCGCTGCCAGTCGCTGGGGCTGCACGTGCTGGAGATGCGGCGGATGCCGGAGTGAGGGGGCTTCCGGAGTCAGGGGGCTTCCGGGAGCGAGGGGGGCTTCCGGGCGTGAGGGGGACTGAGGGGGCTTCCTGGCCTCCGGGCGGCTCAGAGCCTCTCCGCGGTGACCCGGCCGGTGCGGACGGCGGCCGCCAGGGCCTCGAAGTCCCGCTCGTTCTGGTCGGCGTAGGACTGGGCGAACTTGGTGAGGGCCTGGTCGAAGCGGTCGCCGGAGCCGAGGTAGGCGCCGATGGCGATCGGGTCGCCGGAACGGGCGTGGGCCCGGGCCAGGGACGAACCGCACAGCCGGGCGAACAGCCCCAGCAGGCCGGGGTCCATGGTCTCCGGCCGGGCGATGCCCTTCCAGTCCCGCAACTGCCGTACGTAGAAGTCCCGTTCGGTGCCGTCGATGCCCAGCACCTGCGTCCAGCCGAGGAAGATGTCGCTGGTCGTCTGGATCAGACGCTGCCCGGTGACGACCCGGCGGCCCTGGTTGTCGAAGCGGTCGGTGCCGGTCCGGGCGGCCAGCACCGACTCCTGGGCCTCCTTGGCCTGGAGCAGCAGCGGATCGTCGTCGTTCCTGCCCAGCAGGAGCAGGATCCAGCACCGGGTGCCGACGCTGCCGACCCCCACCACCTTGCGGGCCATGTCCACCAGGCGGAAGCGGTGCAGGAGGTGCCGCCGCTCGGACGGCAGGGTGCGCGCGTAGTCGTTCAGGACGGTCTGGAGCTCCTTCTCCTGCTGGTTGTCCGTCGTGTCGGCCAGCAGATCCCCGAGCGGCGTGATCAGCGGCGGGTCGGCGGCGATCCGGCGTCCCTCGGGGGTGGTCCGCGTGAGCTTCGCGAAGGCCTGGAGGTGGGTGCGGGTACGGGCCTGCTCCGTGGCCCGGGTGGTACGGCGCCTGGCCTTCTTGTCCATCGAGGAGGCGAGCAGTGCGCGCAGGCGGTCGACGTCGTCCTGGGCGTACCAGATGTCCAGGGTGCGCATACCCGCGAAGTCACGCATCCGCTTGCGGTAGGCCCGCGCGCAGGTGCCCACGACGGTGTTCTGCTCCTTGATCGAGAAGCCGTTGGCCCGGGCCGCTATGGCGAAGCTGGCCGCCAGCCGCTTGACGTCCCATTCGAAGGGGCCGGGCAGCGTCTCGTCGAAGTCGTTGATGTCGAAGACCAGATGGCGCTCCGGCGAGGCGAGCAGCCGGAAGTTCAGCAGATGGGCGTCTCCGCACAGCTGCGCCCGCAGTCCCGTGTTCGGGGCGGCCCCCAGATCCGCCGCCATGATCGCCGCCGCACCGCGGTAGAAACGGAAGGGCGATTCGAGCATCCGGCCGTAGCGGATGGGCACCAACTCGGGTACCCGTGTCGCCGACTGACGCTCTATCACCTCGACGGGGTCGGGTCGCTCGAGGCCCGCCTCGAAGAAGCCGTGGCTCGAACGGGGCACCCGGGTGCGGGCGTTCCTGCCGATCGTCGCCCGTTCCGCGGGGGACAGCAGGACCGTGGAGGAGTCGGGAACGGTCATGGCGGGACCTCCTGGTCGACGGCCTCGATCGAGTCGTCGCCCGGTCGGCGTACGACGTCGGCTCCAGCCCACCGGCACGGCCGGACGGCCGGATCACCCACGACGGGTGACCCGGCCGTCCCCGGTACGCGGGACGCTGGCCGCGTGAGGGGCTCCGCACCGCCCCGGCGGTGCGGAGACGACCCGTTCGACCGGGCGAGGAGAAGCCATGACCACGCAACGGGGTCCGGCGCCGCACACCGCACCCGACTACGACCCCTACGGGGGCGCCTCCGAGCACCCGGCCGCCGGCGCGGACGTACTGGAGCGCCTCGGCCGTTCCTGGACCTGGATCCTGGGTTCCGCGATCGCCACGCTCGTGCCGGGCATCCTCGTCCTGGTGTGGCCGGACGAGACCCTGCACGTCCTCGCCGTCCTCGTCGGCCTGTACCTGCTGGTGGCCGGGGCGTTCCGGTTCGTCTCCGTCTTCGCCTGGCATGCGCCCGGCGAGCGGCTCATCGGCCTGATCATGGCCGTGCTGTACGTCCTCGCCGGAGTGCTGTGCCTGCGCAATCCGCTCCAGACCATCGCCGCGCTCTCCCTGGTCGTCGGGGTCGTCTGGCTGGTGACCGGGATCCTCACCCTCTACACGGCGATCACCGCCGAGGACCTGCCGCACCGCGCCTTCGTGCTGGGCACGGCGGTGATCGGCATCGTCGCCGGAATCGTGGTGCTGGCCCTGCCGACCGAGTCGGCCCGGGCGCTGACCCGGCTGCTCGGCCTGTGGCTCGTGCTGCTGGGCCTCTTCGAGCTGGTCCTCGCCCTCGCCTGGCGGGCCGCGCTGCGCCGCTCGGGCATCACGGACCGCCACGAGCCCGCGGACGTCTGAGAAACGAGTCCGCGGACGTCTGGGAGACGAGCGCGCGGACGCCTGAGAAACGAGTCCGCGGACGTCTGGGAGACGAGCGCGCGGACGTCTGAGAGACGAGCCCGCGGACGTCTCAGAACCGAGCCCGTGGACGTCTGACAACGAGAAACCGGCCCGCCGCATCCAGCGAGGGAGCCACCATGATTCCCGCCCCGACCTCCGGCACGCCCGGCGGCGGCGCCTCCCCGGTCACCGGCCACGCGGTGACCGCGGACGAGCACGCCGAGTACCAGCGGCTGCGCCGCGCGGCGGAGGTACGGCACCGCAGGGCGCGCCACGCCGGTGCCACCGTCCTGCTGGTCCTCACGCTCCTGCTCGCGCCCCTCGCCCTCGTCGCGACCTGGGTGCACGACCAGGTCTCCGACACCGACCGGTACGTCCAGACCGTCGCCCCGCTGGCCTCGGACCCGGCCGTGCAGGACGTCGTGATCGACCGGCTGACCGACCGGGTGGTCGCCCAGGTGGACGTGGCGGCCATCACGGCCTCCCTGACCACGACCCTGGCGGCCAACGGGGCGCCGCCCCGCGTGGTGGAGGGGGCCCGCTCCCTCACCGCCCCGCTGCGCTCCGCGGTGCGCACGGTCGTGGAACGCAACGTGGCCCGCGTGGTCACCAGCGACGTCTTCCAGCAGACCTGGGAGGGCGCCAACCGGCGGGCCCACACCGCCGTGCTGACCATGCTCACCGGCGACCGCGAGGGCGCGGTGCGGGCCGACGGGGACACGGTGCAACTGGACATCGGCGCCGTGGTCGACCAGGTGCGGCAACGCCTCGTCGACGCCGGTTTCGAGAAGGCCGCCGCCATCCCGGACACCGACCGCACCGTCACGCTCTTCCGGACCGAACAACTGGCCAAGGCCCAGGACGGCATGCGCCTGCTGGACGTCGTCGGCACCTGGCTGCCCGTCCTGACGCTCGCTCTCGGCGCCCTCGCGGTGTGGGTCGCTCCCGGGCACCGGGTGATGGTGATGATCACCGCGCTCGGCGTGGGCCTGATGGCGGTGGTGGTGCTCGTCGCGCTGGTCGTGCTGCGGCGCGTCTACCTGGACTCGGTGCCGCCGGCGACGCTGCCGCCCGATGCCGCCGCGGCGGTCTTCGACACCTTCGTCCGCTTCCTGCGCGCGAGCGCCCGCACCCTGCTCGTGGTCAGCCTGCTCACGGCCCTGACCGCCTACCTCTACGGCCCCGGCCGGATCGCCCGCGGAGTGCGCGGCCTCGCCGGACGCGGGGCCTCGGGCGCCGGGGGCGCGCTGCGCCGCGCGGGCGTGACCACCGGCCTCACCGGGAGCTGGCTGTCCGCCCACGAGCGCTGGACCACCGGCGTCACCATCGGGGCGGGGGCGCTCGCGCTGGTCCTGTGGAACCGCCCCACCGTCGGCGCGGTGGCGCTGGTCCTCGTCCTGGTCCTGGTGGTGCTGGCGGTCACGGCGGTGCTCGCCGCCGCGCGCCCGGCGCCGGACACCACGGACCGACCGGGGCACGCGGTGGCATGAGCCGTGGCACCGGAATGGGGCCGTCCGGTGGGCCCGGCCGCCCCTGCGCGACCCCGCCGGAGCATCCGCTCACCCGCGCCGGGTGAAGCAGACGGCTTCTTGCCGTGGGCACGCTGAGAGGGACAGGCGGCCGGGCGAAGGCCCCGGACGGAGGAGAGTGACATGAGTGCGTCCACGTACCTCGCGTACGACTACCCGCTGCTGAGCGTCTTCTGGTCCATGCTGTGGTTCTTCCTGTGGATCATGTGGTTCGTCCTGCTCTTCCGGGTCGTCGTCGACATCTTCCGGGACGACGGCCTGAGTGGCTGGGCCAAGGCCGGCTGGCTGGTGTTCACGATCGTCCTGCCCTTCCTGGGCGTCTTCGTGTACGTCATCGCCCGCGGCAAGAACATGGGCCGCCGTGAGGTCGCCCAGGCGCGGGAGCAGCAGCAGGCATTCGACTCGTACATCCGTGAGACCGCCAAGGGCGGCGGTGCGACCAGCAGTGCCGACGAACTCGCCAAGCTCTCGGAGATCCGCGCCAAGGGCGACATCACGGACGAGGAGTTCGCCCGGGCCAAGGACCTCGTCCTGAGCGGCCACGGCTCCGGTACGTCCCCCGGTGTCGCCGCCACCTCCCGGCGCTGAGTACGCCGGTCGATCGAAAGGAGGGGTCAGGATGACCGCTACCCACACCACCGGACAGCGCTCCACGGCCAAGCAGGACTGGGCCGCCGGCACGACGGTGTTCGCCGCCGTCATGCTGATGCTCGCCGGAGTGCTCGACATCTTCCGGGGCATCATGGCGATCGCCGAGGACGACGTCTTCGTCACGACGCGCAACTACGTCTTCGAGTTCGACCTGACCAGCTGGGGCTGGATCCACCTGGCGCTGGGCGCGATCGGCGTGGTGGTGAGCCTCGGGCTGTTCCGCGCGGCGACCTGGGCGCGGGTGTCCGGGGTGGCCATCGCCGGGCTCATCATCATCGCCAACTTCCTCTCCCTGCCGTACTACCCGGCTTGGTCGATCGTGATGATCGCGATCTCGGGCTTCATCATCTGGGCCCTGTGCACTGTCCGGCGTGACGACTCCTTCGAGCCGTTCGAGCGGCCCGGACGCGATATGTGACGACCCGTCATATATGAGGTTCGCGGGAGGGGTCGGCACCGGGGAGGGAGGGCGAGAACATGGGACAGGAACAGGACATCGGTACGCACACCGGCAACGTCCTGCGGGCCCGCCTCGCCCTCCTCGCCCTGCTGGGCGGCATCCTGGTGCCGCTGCTCGTGGCCGGACTGCGCAGTGTGCTGTGGGCCCTCGTCGGCATCGCGGGACTCGCGGTCGCCGCCGTCGGGGTGTGGTGGACCCTGGCCCACACCGGAGCACTGCGCGTCCTCGGACTGGTGCTGTCGGTGACCGCACCGCTCACGGTGCTCGCCCTCTACAGCGCGTCGGGGATGCTGGGGCCGGCCCTGCTGTCCCTGGCCCTGTGGATGCTGGCGGTCGCCTCCGCACGCACCGCCCTGGCGCCCCCGCGCTCGGCAGCCGGGCGGGTGGCGGCACCTCACGCTCCCTGGATCGTCATGAACCCGCGCTCCGGCGGCGGCAAGGTGGGGCGCTTCGGTCTGGTGGAGAAGGCCCGGGCGGCGGGTGCCCGGGTCGTGCTGCTGGAGGGGCACCAGGACGTGGCGGGCCTCGCCACGCGGGCCGTGGCCGAGGGTGCCGACCTGCTGGGGGTGGCCGGCGGGGACGGCACCCAGGCCCTGGTGGCCGAGGTGGCGGCCCGGCACGACGTGCCCTTCGCGGTGATCCCGGCGGGCACCCGCAACCACTTCGCGCTCGATCTCGGCCTCGACCGCGAGGACCCGGCGGCGGCACTCGAGGCTCTCACCGACGGTGTCGAACTCCGGGTGGACCTCGGGTTCGCCGCCGACCGCGTGTTCGTCAACAACGCGTCGTTCGGGACGTACGCGTCCGTCGTCGCCGACCCCGCCTACCGCGACGCCAAGCTGCACACGACGCTGCGGACCCTTCCCGGGCTGCTCACCGGCGAGGACGCGCCGGGTCTGCGGATGCGGGCCGGTCCCACGCGCGCCGACGGACTCCAGGCGCTGCTCGTCAGCAACAACCCCTATCTGCGGGCGGTCGATTCGGCCCGTCCGGGACGCCGGGAACGGCTGGACTCGGGGCTGCTCGGAGTGCTCGGCGTGCGGGTGGCGAACACCGCCCAGGCGGCTCGCCTGGTGCGCGGCGCGCGCTCCGGCTCCGTCATGCGGCTGCGGGCCGACGAGGTCGTCGTGGAAGCGGACACCGCCGACATCGCGGTCGGCATCGACGGAGAACACGTCATGCTGCCGACCCCGGTGATCTGCCGGACCGCGCCGGGAGCACTGCGGGTCCACGTCCCCCGCCACCGCCCCGGCAAGCCACCGACCGGAGCCCCGGCCGACTGGCCCCGGGTGGCCCGCCTGGCCCGAGGCGGTCTGTTCAGACACGGCCACGGGCACGGGCACGGGCACGGTACGACGCCGTCGGAGCCCGATTCCGGCCGGGGGCGGGGTGGGTGACGGTCACTTGGCGGCGACGGGTTCGGGAGCGGTAGGGGCGCAGGGGCCGCCGAAGGCCACACCGGGAGACCGCCGTAGAGGGGCACGGGGCCGACCCCCGAAGACCACGCGGGGACCACCACCGAAAGCCACACGGGGGCCACCCCGAAGACGAACGGTCGGACCGGGGCCGCCACTTCCCGCCGCGAGCCTTACGGACGGACGCCGACAAGGATCCCGCTCCCACCCGACGACCCGACAGCCCGTTCACCCCACGCCTCGCTCCGCCGTAGGTCGCGCTCGGCCCCGTGCGTGCGGTGCGGAGCAGACGGGTCTCCGGCCGCGGAGCAGACGGGTCTCCGGCCGGGGGCGTCGTGCTCCCGGCCGGAGTGGGTGGGTTGGCGCGGGCTGCGTCAGCGGGTCCTCGTGGTCAGGTGGCCGGAGGCCTCCTGTGCGGCTGTCAGGTCGTCGACGGTCTGCGTCGTGGCCAGGAGTTCGGCCGCCACCGGAGCCAGGGACTGGGGTGTCAGGAAGCCCTCCGCCACGGGCAGGCCGCCCGCTTTCCTGATGGCTTCGCGCAGCGGCTTGGCCCACAGGTGCTCCAGCAGGACGAAGGCCGCCGCCGTGCCGGGCAGGAGTTCCTCCGCCAGCGCCCTGAGGTCGTCCGGGGTGAACCCGAACGCCTTCGTGCCGGGGCCGTACTCCGGTGCGCCGCCGGTCGCGTCCGGGATGCGCGGGGTCAGACCGAGGAGGGCCTCGACGGTCTCACCCATGCCCTCCGACTCGTAGTTGAGACCGAGCGTGTCGCCGTCGATCTCCTTCTGCAGGAACAGCACGTCCAGGACCCGGATCTGCCCCTTGCTCTCCAGGACCCCCAACTCCTCGAGAACGCGGCCCTCGAAAGCCGCGTCGGGGCCGAACTCGATGGTCAGCAGTTGCACCGGCCCGAGTGTCGCCATCGTCTCTCTCCCTTCCACCGCCCCCGGCTCATCCCATACGGCCGTCCCCGCCCCGCGCCTCACCCGTAGGAGGTGAGCCCACCGGATCACCGTGCGTACCGCCGTACCAGTCGTGCACGACCGCACTGCCCGTCACCGCGTCCTGGAGCGACGACCCGTGCCGGCTGACCGGGATCCACAGCAGCCCGACGGGCAGGACGACACACAGCACGGCCCGGAGCAGGGCGATGCCCGAGGTGAGGCGCCGTCCCGAACGGTCCGTCACCCGCAGGCCCATCAGCTGGTCCCCGACCGTGCGCCCGCCGAAGACCCACCCGGCGGCGAGGTAGACCACGAGGACCGCGTAGCCGAAGGCCACGGTGAAGCCGGGCCCGGGATCGGGGAAGGCGAAGGGCTGTCCCGTCAGCAGAGAGCGTGCCGCGGCGTAACCGCACTGGAGGGCGAAAAGGATCGCCAGCACCACGAAGGCGTCCACGGCGGCCGCCATCGTGCGCGACACGAGCCCCGCGTGACTCCCTTGGAGCTGCGGCGGACGCCGGGCGCGGGACGGGGCCGTCACGGTGCCTCCATGGGTGCGGCCGGACCGCCCGTGTGCCCGTCCGCTCCCGACGGACCCGCCCGATGCAGGAGCCGGTCCGTGATCCGCTGCACGACCCGGTCGGCACGGGCGTTCTGCTCACGGAAGGAGTCCAGCGTCTCCGCGGTGATGCTCCCGCCCGTGTCCCGGACCACCCGCCCGAGATCGAGCTCGTCGAGAACCGCCTCGGCGTACGTCACGAGGTCGACGCGCGCGAGGACCGTGTCCGGGTCGACACGGGCGAGCAGGGCGTCCAGGTCGACGCGTTCGAGGACGCCGTCCAGGTCGACCCGGGCCACCACCGTGTCCGGATCGACGCGGGCGAGCACGCTGTCCAGGTCCACCCGGGCCAGCACGGCGTCCAGGTCGATGCGCGCGGCGACGCGGTCGACGTCCAGCCGTTCGGCCACCGCGTCGAGGTCGATCTCGTCGAGGACGGCGGCGGCGACCGCCCGCACCAGCGCTCGGCTGCGCAGCGCCGCCTCGTCGCGTGCCCGCAGCCGTTCCGCCGCGCCGAGCGCACTCCAGCGCGCGACCCGCCGGCCGACGGCATCGGCAGCGACGGACGGCACCAGCAGGCGCACCGCGGCACGGGTGCCCGGCACGGCGACCGCACCGACGCCCGCCAGGACCCACGACGACCGGCGCCGCAGCTCCAGTGCGAGGCCGAGCGCCGCGTCCGGCACGGCGGTGGCACCCCGCGCCCGTGGACGCGCGTGTGCCGCGTCCCGCGCGGTGTCGGCGACGGCCCGCACGGCGAGATCGGCCAGCCCCATGGCCAGCCGTGCCGCCCCCGCGGCGGCCCCCCTGTCGTTGCTGCCCATCGCTTCACCTCCGGTCGAGCGGTCGGGTCTCGGAGCCGACGCCCCACTCGGCTCCGGTGCTGCGCATGTAGGCGGTGACGGCGGCCTCCACGGTGGGGAAGAAGCGGTCGGGGTCGAACGTGCGGGTGAGCCCGTAGCGCTCGATCTTGCGCCGTACCGGGTCCTTGAGTTCGGCGAAGACCAGCCGGACGTGCCGGACGCCGAGCGCCGTGTCGAGCTCGTGCAGGACGTCCGCGGCGGTGGTGTCCACGTCGGTCATGGGCTCGGCGGCGACGACGATCCAGCGCGGCCGCGGATCGGTCCCGGCCAGCCGCCGCACCTCGTCCCGGAAACTCTTGGCGTTGGCGAAGAACAGCGGTGCGTCGAACCGGTAGATCACCAGCCCCGGCAGCCTGTCCGCGCCCGGGTAGGAGCGGAGGTCGTGGTACCCCTCCAGGCCCGGCACCCGGCCCAGCACGGTGTCGTACGGCCACCAGGCCCGCCGGAACACGTTGAGCACGGACAGCCCGACCGCGATCGCGATGCCGGGCAGCACACCGAGCAGGGCGACCCCGACGAACGCGGCGACGCACAGCAGGAACTCGGTCCGGCGCTGCCGCCACAGCCGTACGGCACCAGGAATGTCGGCCAGCGACAGGGACGCGGCGATGACGACGGCGGCCAGGGCGGGCTGGGGGAGGTTGCGGAACAGGCCCGGCACCAGCACCAGCATGAGCACGATCAGGGCCGCTCCGACCACGCCGGTGAGCTGGCTCTTCGCGCCCGCGCGCTCGGCGACGGCCGTACGGGAGCCGCTCGCGCTGACGGGGAAGCCCTGGAAGAGCCCGGCCGCCAGGTTCGCCGCCCCGACCCCCGCCATCTCCTGGTTGCCGCGCACCTCCTGGCCGGTGCGGGCCGCGAACGCCGACGAGTTGGAGATCGTGTCGGCCAGCGACACCACGGCGATCCCGAGGGCGCCTCCGAACAGCGGGACCAGGTCGTCGGCCCGTACGTCGGGGATCGTGAACGGCGGGAAGCCCTCCGGCAGCGGTCCGACCAGACCGACGCCGTGCTCGTCCAGGTCGAGGAGCGAGGCCGCCGCGATCGCGAGGGCCACCATCACCAGCACGGCGGGGACCTTGGGCAGCAGCCGCTCCAGGAGCAGGATCAGCACCAGCCCCGAGATGCCGACGGCGGCCGCGGCGGGCACCGTCGCTCCCTCGGCCAGCTTGCGCACCAGTCCCGCGCACTCGCCGACCAGGTTGTCCGCGTCGACCTTGAAGCCGAGCAGCTTGGGCAGCTGGCCGATCAGGATGGTCAGGGCCAGACCGTTCATGTAGCCGATCATCGTCGGCTTGGAGATGAGGTCCGCGATGAAACCGAGGCGGGCCACGGAGGCGAGGATCATGATGCCGGCCACCATGAGGGCGAGCATCGAGGCCAGGGCGACCGCCCGCTCGGGATCCCCGCCGGACGCGACGAGGGGGAGCACCGTGGCGGCGATCATCGGGCCGAGCGAGGAGTCGGGGCCCAGCACCAGGATCCTGGACGGGCCGCACACCGCGTAGCCGAGCAGGCACAGGATCGTGGTGTAGAGGCCGGTGATCGGGGGCAGCCCCGCGAGTTCCGCGTACGCCATGCCCTGCGGCACGAGCAGGGTCGTGAGGGCGATTCCGGCCACCAGGTCCTTGGCCAGCCACTCGCGCCGGTAGCCCGTGAGCGCCCGGACGCCCGGTATGGCCCGCAGCCGACCCATGGCCCCCCGGGCCTGCTGCCCGGTGGCCACGGACCGTGTCTGCGCGTCTTGGCAGTCCATCCGCCCTTCCCGACCTCACCACGGCCGTCGACCGTTGCCCGGGTCCGGAACGCCGTGTCCTCGAAGGATCCGACGGCGACGCCCGCGCGGCCTCACCCGGCGGGGGTGACTCGGCGGTCCACGGCCCGGTACCGCGCCGTGGACCTGCCGTTCGGGGTGCGCGAGAAGTCCTCGGGCCGGACGTCAGTTCATGGTGCCGGCGCTGCGGGAGAGACCCGCCCGGCCACCTCCCCGGAGAACGTGGTGAAGGCGTCGAGGACGAGCTTCCCGGACTTCAGGGTGAACACCACCGTGTGCCGGGCGTCGGGCAGTCCGCGCAACGAGTACGTCACCTGGCGTTTGTCGGTGGCGGTGGTCCGCGCGTCCACGGCGACCGGCCGGCCGTCCACGAGCACGTCGAGGACCGCGCTTGCGTCGTTGCCCCCGATGACATCGATGCCCGTGCCGCGGAACGGGACGGTGACGGTCGCGCCCGCCGTGGCGCTCGTCGACGTCGTGCGGTACCAGTTCATCGCGTCGCCCAGGGAGGCGTTGCGGCTCCAGGTGCCGTCGTAGGCCACCGAACGGTCCATGTTGTCGATCAGCGCGGTGGCGTACGGGGTGTATCCGGCGACCTTCTCGACCAACAGGTCGTCGAACGCGGTCCGGTGGAAGTCGGTGCCGAGCTTGACGCGGCCCCCGGTCGCGGGCGCCGGGTCCTGGTAGGTGACCACGGCCTGTCCGTCGACGTACGCGGTGACGGTCGCGCCCCTGGCCTCCACGGCGAGGCGGTAGCCGTCGGCCGCGGCGACCGTCCCGGTGCGGACGACCGTGCCGTAGCGGTGGAAGGTCCAGTTCCCGGCCGGTCCGATGCCGAGGCTGTACGCGGCGTCGGTCGCGGCCATGCCCTTCTGCTGGCGCACGCCCAGGGTGGCGAGCCCGCCCTGCGGGTCGGGGAAGGAGACGTCGACCGAGGCCTTGTAGTTCTCCCAACGGAAGTCGCCGACGGTGGTGTTGGGGGTGTTGCGGTTCCAGGCGCCGGTGTCCTTCATGGACTGGTCCAGGTACTGGTACAGGACGTTGTCGCCGTCGGCGTCCTCGCCGACCTCCCACGCGCCCGTCTGGTCCACCAGGTAACGCGGCTGGTTGCCACGGGAGACGAGGTACGGCCGGGACACCTTGCGGGCGCCGTCGTCCGCGCCGACCTGGACCCGGCCCTCCTCCTCGTAGCCGAAGTCGTCGGCGTACAGGACGTCGTCGCGGGTGTCGTGGCGTTTGCCGGTCGCGTCGGTGTCGAGGACCGTGCGGGCGGCGGACCCGGGCAGGCGCCGCAGCGTCTCCTTGTCGCGGCTGCGGTCGAGCGTGGTGAAGGTGACGATCGAGCGCGGCTGCACGGTGTAGGTGTAGTAGCCGTCGCCGTCGGGGCGGATCTCGGCGGCGAGGTGCTTGAAGTTGGCGTCGTAGGCCTGGCCGGGGTCGGCGGCGCGGGTCTCCCAGACCTCCATGGTGGGATCGCCGCCCAGGTCCATGTTCTCGGCCTTGATGCGATAACTCCTCGTCCGGTCACTGTCGTTGACGGCGATCGTCGAGAAGTCCCGCGTCTTGGGGTCGGCGAGCGTCATGTAGCTGGGCGCGCCGTTCGAGCCGTCGACGTTCTCGGTGCCGCTCACCCCGCTGTAGCTCGCCTCCGGCACGGTGCGCCAGATCCCGGCCGTGTTGCCGGAGTTCTCCCAGCCGGTCCTCGCGAACTGGGTGAAGTGCTGCATCACGTACACGGCGGCGTCGTAGTGGATGCTCCCGGACCACGGGTCGCGGGCGCTGACCAGCTCCTTGTGGCTGTACTGGGCACCCTCGTAGAAGGCCCCGATCGCCGGCTGGAAGATGTAGTGCGTCCGCTTGGAGTTGGCGTAGCTCTTCACGGAGCGGTTGGCGAGGTCCAGCGCGCTCTGCACGCCGCCGATGCCGGTGCTCGCGCCGTTCGGGCCCTCGGTGTTGTTGACCCGGTAGTCCGTCCAGCCGAAGGAGCCGACGCCCTCGCTGTACCAGACCTCCTTGTCCTGGCCGTAGGAGTTGTCACCGGTCGCCAGCTTCGTGTACGGCCGGTAGGTGGCGCTGTCGGGGGTGCCGTCGAGCCGGTCCTCGGTGGTGTAGTGGTAGCCCACCGCATCGACCGTGCCGAAGAGTTCGGTGTCCGTGAGCATCGCCGGGCCGATGTTCTTCGTGGTGTTCTCGTCCGACGCGACGATCTTGATGTTGTGGTACGCCGTTGCGGCCGCCGCCTGCTGACGGGGCGTCAAGCCATAGCGCGGGTCGGCGAATTCGGTGTCGCTCACGAGCGCGCTCTTGTACCACTTGACGAAGGAGACGTCCGGCTTCGTGGTCTCGTTGGTGTCCGGATCGACGTAGTCGACCATGTACCCGTACTTCTCGTACGCGTCGAGGATCGTCTCCTTGTACCACCGGTACATCTCGTCGGTGCCGGTGCCCTTGTTCCACTCGGTCTGCACCCACTGGGGCATGACCCAGCGCAGGATCGAGACCTTCAGCCCCGGGTTCACCGTCTTGGCGTCGGCGGCCAGTTGGAAGCCGGGGGAGCGGGACGCGTCGGCGAGCTCGTCCGCCGTGCGCATGGTCGCCGGATCGGAACCGGTCGAGGTGTTGGTGTCCGAACCCATCTCGATCTTCACGTGGTTGATCAGCGGGTTCCGGCCGCCGAACAGCACCCTGATCAACTGCCAGTACCGCTGCGGGTGCTCCGCCTTGTAGTCCATCAGCAGATTGCTCGTGCTGTTGCAGCTGAGCAGGCCGAGGCCCTTGTAGGTGAGGCCGTGCACGTTGTCGGCGCGTACGTCGTGCCCGTCGATCACGATCTGCACGGGATCGTCCGCGGAGTGGGCGGCGGGTGCCGCCGTCACCCCTGCCGCCAGAGCCATCGTGGTCGTCGCCGCGGCGAGCGACGCCCAGCCGAATCCTCGCTTCATACCCATTCGGGGGACCGTAGGCGGCAAGCGCTTTCTAGGTCAATCCCCTTGCGTCACTTGGGAATTGACGATTCCCGAGGGGTCTCACCCGACCGAAAAGGCGTGGACCGGGAGGCGGTCGTCACGGGACACTGCCGAACTCGGACCGTTACTCCCCATACACACAGGGTCAGGATGCAGACGCCTGAGTTTGAGAAAGTCACACCGCGCAAGGGCGCGGTGCTCCTCGCACTTCGTTACTACGGACGGGAGTTGGCCCGGCTCCGGCGGCTGACGGCTCCCGCCATGCTGCTGTTCGCGCTGGGCGGCATCGGCCTCAACTACATCGCCCCGCTGGTCGTCGCCAAGCTGGCCGGCGCCCTCGCCGACGGCGACGAGTTCACCGCCGGTTCGGCACTGCCGTACGTCCTGGGTTTCGCCGGTGTCCTGCTGCTCGCGGAGGCACTGTGGCGGGTCGCCCTGCACTGCATGAACCGCCTCGACGCCCTCGGCATCGAGCACCTGTCCATCATCGGGATGGACGAACTCTTCACCAAGGACGCCACGTTCTTCCACGACAACTTCGCCGGGTCGCTCACCAAGCGCGTCCTGAGCTTCGCCACCCGCTTCGAGCCGTTCGTCGACACCCTGTGCTTCCAGGTCGTGGGCAACGTCGTGCCGCTGCTGTTCGGCTCGGTGGTGCTGTGGCGCTACGAACCGCTGCTCGTCGTAGGGCTGTTGACGATGATCGCGGTCACGGCGGTGTGCGCGGCCCCGCTCATCCGGCGCCGCCAGGAACTGGTGGCCGAGCGGGAGGCGGCGGTCGCCCGGGTGTCCGGGCATGTCGCCGACAGCCTGATGAACATGGACACCGTCCGGGCGTTCGGCGCCGAGGCCCGTGAGGCCGCCGAGCACCGCTCCCGGGTGGCGACCTCACGCCGGCTCATGCTCAGGTCGTGGGACTACGGCAATCTGCGCATCGACACCTTCGTCGCGCCGATGTCCGTGCTGACCAACGCGCTGGGCCTGCTGCTCGCGGTGACGCTGGGCGGGGGCGAGCACGGCGTGGAGGCGGTGGTGGTCGCCTTCACCTACTACTCCAACGCGACCCGGATCATGTTCGAGTTCAACCAGATCTACCGCAGGCTGGAGAGCTCGATGACGGAGGCCGCGCAGTTCACCGAGCTGCTGTTGAGCCCGCCGACCGTGCTCGATCCGCCGTCGCCCGAGCCGCTGGTGCCCGGGGCCGCCGACGTGTGCTTCGAAGGGGTGCACTTCAGCCACGCGGGGGCGGAGCGGCTCTTCGAGGGGCTCGACCTCGTCGTGCCCGGCGGGACCAAGGTCGGCCTCGTCGGACGCTCCGGCGGCGGCAAGACCACGCTCACCCGGCTGCTGCTGCGGATGCAGGACATCGAGGGCGGCCGGATCCTGATCGGCGGGCAGGACATCAGCCGGCTGCGCCAGCGGGATCTGCGCAGTCTGATGGCCTACGTCCCGCAGGACCCGGCCATGTTCCACCGCACCCTGCGCGACAACATCGCCTTCGCCCGGCCGGACGCCACCGACGCCGAGATCCGCCGTGCCGCCGAGGCGGCCCACGTCACGGAGTTCGCCGACGCGCTGCCGGACGGCTTCGACACGCTGGTGGGGGAGCGGGGCGTGAAACTGTCCGGCGGACAGCGCCAGCGGGTCGCCCTCGCGCGGGCGATCCTGCGGGACGCGCCGATCCTGCTCCTCGACGAGGCGACCAGCGCGCTGGACTCGGAGAGCGAGATCCTCGTCCAGGAGGCGCTGTGGCGGCTCATGGAGGGGCGCACGGCGCTGGTGGTCGCGCACCGGCTGAGCACGGTGGCGGGCATGGACCAGCTCGTGGTCCTCGACCGCGGGCGGATCGTGGAGCAGGGCAGCCACCAGGAACTGCTCGCGCTGGACGGACCGTACGCGAAGCTGTGGCACCACCAGTCGGGCGGCTTCCTCGAAGACGACGCCGTGGCGGCCGAGTTGCACTGAAACGGGGTGAGCGGAGGGGAGGGCTCCGGCTGTCGCGGCCCGGTGAGCAGTGACGCCGGCCGTGAGGCGGTACGGGGTCATCCCGGCGGGCCGGCCGTGGCAGGACGACACGGTGGCCTCGCGGGAAGTCGGCCGTCAGTCTCAACGGGGGTTCCACAAGGGCCGGTTCTGCGCTGCGGCCGCGGCGCGGGGTGCTCACTTCGCGGCCTTCTGGGTCGGCTCGGGAGGGGATCGGCTTCGGTGGCGGCGGCTCCGCGGGGACGCCCTGGTCACTTGGGGTTCGGCGTGGGTGGTCCTTGTGGTTGGCCGCGGCGGCGGTGGCCTGTCCGTGCCTTCTGGGTCGGCTCGGGCGGGGATCGGCTTCGGTGTCGGCGGCTGCGCGCGGGCGTCCTGGCCACTGGGCGGCTGCGCGCGGACGCCCTGGTCACTTGGGGTTCGGCGTCGGTGGTCCTTGTGGTCGGCCGCAGCGGTGACGGCCTGTTCGTGCCTTCTGGGTCGGCTCGGGAGGGGGGCGGCTTCGGTGTCGGCGGCTGCGCGGGGACGTCCTGGTCACTTGGGGTTCGGCGTGGGTGGTCCTTGTGGTCGGCCGCGGCGGCGGTGGCCTGTCCGTGCCTTCCGGGGCGGCTCGGGAGGGGACCCGCTTCGGCGCAGCCGGCTCCGCGTGGACGTGCCCGCTTCCCGGGCTCGGCGTCGATGGTCCTCACGGGCGGCCACTACGGCGACAGTCCTGCTCGCGGACGCGCGGCCTCCCGGCGCTCGCCGTCCGTCCTCACAAGTGGCCGCCGCGGTGAGGGTCTGCGTGCCGCCTACGCTGCCCTCCCCGCGGCCCCGCCCGAGACGGCCCTCTGGGCTTGTGGTGAGGTGACGAGTGCTGCCTGCCCGTGGGTGTCCCGCAGCCCCCGTCGCGGTGTAGCCGATCAGGATCCGTCGCTTCCGCTGCTGGGCCGTCCGATACCTGCCGCAGCCGAAGCCCTCGTTCGATCACCGATGGTCTCGGCCCGGCGAGTCTCAACAGGGCGTCCAGTCAGGGTGATTCGGGCCGTGACCTGGGGGATCCGTCAGTTTGATCGGCTGCGCCACCCGGCGGGACGCCCTCGCGGCCAGGTCGGTTCGGCGTTCACTTCTGCGCCGTTCGCGCCCCGCTCTGTGCGTCGATGGCAGCGCGGCGATCTCGTATGAGTCGTTTTTGGCCTTCCACGGGCGGTGTCCTGATCGGCCGCGCCACCCGGTGATCACCCCGCGGGATGCCGTCCTGCAACCTGGAATTGCTGTCATCGCAGGTCACGAGGCCTGCCTTCGTGATGTAAGCGTGTGCAGCGGTGACGACTCCGCTGCCTCATCTCCAAATCGTAAGCACATATTCCACACATGCCCCCTTGCAGAAGGGTCTCGATGGTCTAGATTGACCTTGCTGCCCATGGTGGGACACGGGGCAACAAATAGTGATCTATGGGTCTGACGCTGCGCAAAGTGAGCAGAAACGTCTCGGCGTCAGTCCCGGGGGTGATGAGCTCTCGGAACCCGAGGGGGGCTTCGGGTGCGGGGCGCATCCGAGGCTTCAGTGGGTTCCCGAACAATTCGAGAGTCTGGCGGAACGTGTAACTCTGCTGCTGCCGAGGTCAGTTCTTTACTCAGTGTTGACCTAGGCATGTCATGCGCAGGGGGCGGTGTGCCCCCTTCAGAGGAACAGCGCGGTGCGGGGCGGGGGCCTGCGAGGAACGGTGCGGGAGGCGGGGGCCTTCCGGAGGGGGGAGGAACGATGTCTGGCAATCACGTCGTACCACTGGGGACCGGGGGGTTTCGGTGCCGGAGGGGGGAATAGTCAGGCCCTTTCCGACGGCGCACGAGCTGACGGACGGGGCGATGAACCAGTCGGCGAACGACTGGGAGCAGCGGTACCGCCGTACCGTGATCACCAGCGACACGGTGACCACCGCCTTCGTGGTGGCAGGGATCGGCGAGTTCTTCGGGGCCCGGGACGCGGCCAACTGGCATGAGAAATGGGGCATTCTCGCCTTCGGCACCGAACTGCTGGTGCTGGGCGCGCTGGCGGTGGGCCGGGCGTGGGCACCGGCCGTGCTCGGCCAGGGTGCCGAGGAGTTCCGCAGGCTCGGACGCTCGCTGTTCGCGGCGACCGTCGTGCTCGCGCTCGGCGGGATCGCCCTGACCTCACGCAACATCAAGCTCTGGATCTTCGTGGCGATCCCCGCCATCGCGCTGGTCACCATGACCGCGCGCTATGTGCTCCGCCTCGGGCTGCACAAGCAGCGCAAGGAAGGGCGGTGTCTGAGACCGGTGCTCGCCGCCGGGAGCCCGGCCACCGTGAGCGACCTGATCAGCCGCACCCGCAAGTTCCCGCACCTCGGATGGCGGGTGGACGGGGTGTGCACGACGGAAGGGCGCGGGCTCGACAGTGACGAACTGGACGGAGTGCCGGTCGTCGGTCAGCTCACGGACGTCGCCAAGTACGTGGAGAACGACGGCTATCGGGTCGTCGCGATCACCCCGGACCCCTACTGGACACCGGACCGGTTGCAGCGCCTCGCCTGGAACCTGGAGGGCAGCGAGGCCGAGATGGTCGTCGCCCCGGTGCTGATGGAGGTGGCCGGCCCGCGGCTGCACGTGGACGGCGTGCTCGGGATCCCGCTGCTGCGGGTCAGCATGCCGACGTTCACCGGGGGCCGGCGGGCCATCAAGGCGGTCGTCGACCGGCTGGGCTCGGCGTTCCTGCTGATCCTGTTCGCGCCGGTGATGGTCTTCGTCGGACTGCTCGTGGTGGCCGACAGCCGGGGCGGGGCGTTCTACCGCCAGCGCCGGGTCGGCAAGGACGGCCGCGAGTTCACCATCCTCAAGTTCCGCACCATGGTCGCCGACGCCGACCGGGTCCGCGCCCAACTGGCCGACCGCAACGAGGGCGCGGGACTGCTGTTCAAGATGCGCCGGGATCCGCGGGTGACCCGGGTCGGCACCGTGCTGCGCCGGTACTCGCTCGACGAACTCCCGCAGCTCTTCAACGTACTCACCGGATCGATGTCGCTCGTCGGTCCGCGCCCTCCGCTGCCGGAGGAGTCCGCCGCGTACGGCCCGGACATCCGGCGGCGACTGCTGGTCAAGCCCGGCCTCACCGGCCTGTGGCAGATCAGCGGACGCAGCGACCTGCCGTGGGAGGAGGCCGTCCGCCTCGACCTGCGGTACGTGGAGGACTGGTCGCTCGCCCTGGACGCGGTGATCTTGTGGAAGACGCTGCGCGCGGTGCTCTACGGCCAGGGGGCCTACTGATGTGCGGGGGGCGCCGTCCGCAGGGCGGGCAGACAGCGGGCCACAAGGGCCCCGCTGGGGGGAGGAACGGGTCATGAGAATCAGCGTGTTCGGGCTCGGCTACGTGGGCTGCGTGTCGGCCGCGTGCCTGGCCGGCATGGGGCACGAGGTCATCGGTGTGGACGTCAACCAGGTGAAGGTCGACCTGGTCAACGACGGCAAGGCCCCGGTGGTCGAGGAGCGGATCGGCGAGCTGACCGCGGAGGTCGTGGCGACCGGAGCGCTGCGCGCCACCACCGACGTCCGCGAGGCGATCATGGGCAGCGAGGTGTCGCTGATCTGCGTCGGCACCCCGTCGGAGCCCAACGGCAGCCTCTGCACCACCTACTTGGAGCGGGTCACCGAGGAGATCGGCGCCGCTCTCGCCGAGCGGGGCGGGCGGCACACCGTGGTGTTCCGCAGCACCATGCTCCCCGGCACCTGTCTGAACCTCCTGGTGCCGATCCTGGAGAAGAACATCGGCGGCACCGCAGGAGTCGATGTCGGCGTTGCGGTCAACCCGGAGTTCCTGCGCGAGGGCACCAGCGTGCGGGACTTCTTCGACCCGCCCAAGACGGTCATCGGCGAGCTCGATCAGGCCAGCGGCGACGTGGTGGCGGCCCTGTACGAGGGCCTGCCCGGCGAGGTGTTCCGGGTACCGGTCCCGAC
This sequence comes from Streptomyces sp. NPDC057253, assembly GCF_042669125.1. Taxonomy (NCBI): domain Bacteria; kingdom Bacillati; phylum Actinomycetota; class Actinomycetes; order Kitasatosporales; family Streptomycetaceae; genus Streptomyces; species Streptomyces sp. NPDC057253. Next base: position 89,918 of record NZ_JBHUXV010000001.1, read on the forward strand.
GGCCGAGGCGATCAAGTACGCCGACAACGCGTTCCACGGTCTGAAGATCGGTTTCGCCAACGAGCTGGGCGCGGTGTGCCAGGCGCTCGGGGTGGACTCGCACCAGGTCATGGATGTGTTCCTGGCCGACCGCAAGCTGAACATCAGCCCCGCCTACCTGCGCCCCGGCTTCGCCTTCGGCGGCTCCTGCCTGCCCAAGGACCTGCGCAGCCTGGTGTACGCGGCGCAGCGGGCCGATGTCTCGGTGCCCATCCTCTCCCACGTGCTGGCCTCCAACGCCGACCACCTCCAGCGGGCGGTGGACCTGGTGGAGCGCACCGGCAAGCGCCGGGTGGGCCTGTTCGGGCTGTCCTTCAAGCCCGGCACCGACGACCTCCGCGAGAGCCCGCTCGTCGAGCTGGCGGAGCGGCTCCACGGCAAGGGGTACGACCTGCGGATCCACGACGCCAACGTGAGCCTGTCCCGGCTGATCGGCGCGAACCGCGAGTACATCGAGACCCGGCTGCCGCACCTCGCGCAGCTGCTCGCCGACTCCGTCGAGGACGTGCTCGACCACGCCGAGGTGTGCCTGGTCGGGACCAAGGACCCGGCCGTCCTCGCGGCCCTGCCGCACGGCGGCGACCAGGTGGTCGTCGACCTCATCCGCCTTCCCGACGCCGAGACGCGCCGGACCGAACCGGGATACATGGGCCTTGCTTGGTAACGAAGTCAGCGGCGACGGCACGGGCCGGCGCGCGCTGATCCTGGTGGAGAACCTGTCGGTGCCGTTCGACCGGCGGGTGTGGCAGGAGTGCACGACGCTGCGCGACGCGGGCTGGGAGGTGCACGTCATCTGCCCCCGCGGCGAGAAGCGGGACACGGAGCCGGAGGCGGTGATCGACGGGGTGCGGATCCACCGCTACCCGCTGCGCGCCGCCACCGGAGGCCCGGCCGGCTACCTCCAGGAGTACGGATCGGCGCTGTGGCACACGGCCCGGCTCGCCCGCAAGGTCGGCCCGGTCCACGTGGTCCACGCCTGCAACCCGCCCGACCTGCTGTTCCTCGCGGCGCGCCGGCTCAGGCGGCTCGGCGCGCGGTTCATCTTCGACCAGCACGACCTGGTGCCCGAGCTGTACCTGTCCCGCTTCGACCGCGGCAAGGACCTGCTCTACCGCGCCGTGTGCGCGCTGGAGCGGCGGACCTACCGGGCCGCGGACGTCGTGCTCGCCACCAACGAGAGCTACCGGGACGTCGCCGTCAGCCGCGGCGGCAAGCGGCCCGAGGACGTCTTCGTGGTGCGCAGCGCGCCCCAGATCGAGCGGTTCCAACCGGTGCCGCCCGAGCCGGAGTTGAAGCGCGGCAAGCCCCATCTGCTGTGCTACCTCGGTGTCATGGGCCCGCAGGACGGCGTCGACTACGCCCTGCGCGCCCTCGCCAAGCTGCGCGACGAGTTCGGGCGGACCGACTGGCACGCGGTGTTCGTCGGCTCCGGCGACGCCTTCGACGCGATGGTGGAGCTGTCCCGGCAGCTCGGGCTCAGCGAGCAGGTGCAGTTCACCGGGCGCATCCCGGACGCCGACCTGCTGCGCTACCTGTCCACCGCGGACGTGTGCCTGTCTCCCGACCCGCGCAATCCGCTCAACGACGTGTCGACCATGAACAAGGTCCTGGAGTACATGGCCATGGGCCGGCCGATCGTCTCCTTCGACCTGAAGGAGGCGCGCGTCTCCGCCGGTGACGCCGCCGTCTACGCGCCCGCCAATGACGAGGCCCGGTTCGCCGAGCTCATCACGGTGCTGCTGGACGACCCGGACCAGCGGGCCCGGATGGGCAAGATCGGCCAGGAGCGGATCGGCGGGCAGCTTTCCTGGCGCAACTCGCAGGAGTCGCTGCTCGCCGCCTATGCCGCCGCGTGCCAGGACCGCGACGCGGTCCCGGCGAGCGGTCCGGTGCGCACGAGGAAGAAGAGGCAGCGCAGTTGAACCAAGACACCATCCGCCTTGTCACGATCGGGCGGATACTTCGGCGGCGGTGGCGGCTTCTGGCCGTCATCGCCGTGGTGGGCGCACTGTTCGGTTACGGCACCTCGGTGCTGGTGTTCCCGCCGAGATACACCGCGTCGGCACCGGTACTGCTGCCAGGGGTGTGGGAGGAGCGGGAGCTGCTCACCCAGGTCGAGATCGCCACGAGTCTGACCGTGGTCGACCGTGCGGCCGACGCCCTGCACTGGTCCGACGTCAGCCGCTCCGACCTGCGGGACGACGTGAGCGCCTCGGCCGCCGACGGGAACATCATCACGATCTCCGGTACGGCCGACACCCCGGAGCGCGCGCAGCGGCTCGCCGACGGGGTGGCCCAGCAGTTCGTGCAGTTCGCCGCGCAGGTCGCGGGCAGCGGCGCCGACTCCTCGGTGGCCGCGCAGACCGAGGCGCTGCGCAAGCAGGTGGCGGAGACCAACCGGCGCATCTCCGACCTCGCCGAGGCGGCCGACCCGGGACAGACCGTGGAGAGCGTGCAGTCCCGCACGGCGCTCGAGAACCTGCGCACCTCGCTGGAGGCGGCCATGAAGAAGCTGGAGGAGGCCGACCCCTCGACCAGCAAGTCCGGCATGGTCGTCATGGGGCAGGCCCCCCGGCCCACCGGTGAGGCGCCGCCCACCAGGATTCAGCTCATCGTCGGCGGGGCGCTGGTGTTCTTCCTGCTCGGGGTCGTCGGCCATCTGGTCGCCGCACGGATGAACCGACGGCTGCGCACCGAACCCGAGATCGCCGCGGCACTGGGCTCGGCGCCGCTCGGCGCCGTGGACGTGGCCGGTGAATGGCCCGTGCACGGGACGGAGAGCGGGGGCCGGATACGCCGGCTCCTCGGGGCCGACACCCCCTGGGACGAACCGGATCCGCAGACATCCGGCGACGAGGCCGCCAGACGGCTCCGCTACCGGCGGGTCTGTGCCCGCATCCGCGAGGAGCTGCCGGCTCCCCGGCGGCTCCTGGTCGTCGTACCGGGCGGCGACGAGGTCGCCCGCCGTGCCGCGGGACAGCTCGTCGCCGAGGCCAAGAACGATCCGCAGCTGCGGGTGGTGGAGGTGTCGGTGGACCGGCCGATCGTGCCGGACCGAGGAACGGAGAACGGTGTCGTGGTGGTCCTCAGCGCGAACAGCCGGACCGCGGAGGAGCTCGCCGGCATCGCCGAGGCGTGCGCGGACGGCCGGCACGACGTCGTCGGAGTCGTCGTCGCGGGCCCGGTCCAGGCAGGTCCCGCGCGTTCCACCGCCGACCTGCCGGACGACGCGACGCTGACGTTCGCGGTCCCCGGCCGCGCGACGGGAGGTCGGGCGTGACGACGAACACCACGTCACCCGAGTCGGCCGCCACCCCGCTCGTGGACCTCCAGGCCCTGGTGGTGGCGGTCCGCAGGCGCCGTCGCCTGTGGTGCGCCATGGCGGTCCTGGGCTTTGTGGCCGGCCTGGCCGTGGCGGTCCTGCTGCCGCCGCCGCCGAGCGCGACGACCAAGGTGCTGGTCGCCCACGCGGAGGACCAGCCGAACGACACCGGAACACTGATCCGCACCGACGTCGCGCTGCTCCAGACCACGCGCATCGCCGACGCGGCCCTGAAGGCCCTCAAGTCCCCGGAGAAGCCCGAGGACTTCATGAAGGACTACCGGGGCACCGGCCTCACCAACAACCTGCTCCAGATCGAGGTGTCCGGCGACGACGACGCGCAGGCGGTGGCCCGGGCCAAGGCGCTGGCCGACGCCTTCGTCGCCGACCACGTGCAGCGGATGAAGGCAACCGCGCAGGCCGAGTCCAAGGCCCTGCTCGACCAGCGCGACCGCACGCGCGACGAACTCGCCACGGTCAACAAGCAGATCAACGAACGAGCCGCGACCGGCGACACGACGGGGGCGGCGAGCCTCGAGTCGCTCTACGCCCGCCGGGCCGAACTCAACTCGCGGATCTCCGACTTCGACGCGCGCGCCGCCGACGCCCGCACCGGCACGCCCGCGGTCGTCGCCGGCACGGAGATCGTGGACGCGCCGAGCGCGGTACGGCACTCCCTGCCCAAGGCCGCCGCCACGGACGCCGGGATCGGGCTGGTCCTCGGTCTCTTCCTCGGGCTCGCGCTGGCCGCGGTCGGCGTGGTGGTCGCGGACCGTCCCGTCCTGCGCCGGGACATCGCGGCGAACCTGGGTGCCTCGGTCATCTCCGAGCTGCCCCGCCGGTCGGGCCGGCCCTGGCAGCGCCGGCGGACCCGGCTGGCCCGCGAACGGCTCACCACGTCCCTGGCCCGCACCGCACGCGGCTCCGCGCAGCCGCTGTCGCTGCTGGAACTGGGCTGTGCGCGCAGCACCAGCGCCATCGCCCTGAACGTCGCCAGGGCACTGGCGGCCGACGGCCCCGTGGTCGTCGTCGACGGTCTGCCGGGCTCGGAGCTCTCCCGCCGCCGCTCGAAGCCGGGCGACCCCACCGTGGTCAGCGGCCGAGAGGCCGCGACGGTGCCGGACCACGGGCGACTGCTCGGCGTCGGCTCGGTGGCACCCGGCACCGCGTGGACCGACCTCCAGTACCTCGGTACCCAGACCGTGCTCGTGGTGCGGGCCGGACACGGCAGCGCCGCCTGGCTGCACACCGTGGCGCGGCAACTCGCGGACCAGCGCATCACGGTGGTCGGTGTGGTGCTGATCGACCCCGATCCGCGGGACCGCACCGACGGCACCCTCTGGGACGGCCTGCACGTCGCGCTGCGGGGACACAGTGAGCGCACGTCCCGGCAGAACGGGAACGGCCAGGTGAAGACGGAGCGACAGCCGATGTGGGCCGCACACGTCCCGGACAGCGACCAGGAGGTGCGGTAGCACATGTGTGGCATCGCAGGGACGTACCGATGGCCGGACGGCAAGATCGTGACCGACCGGCTCACCGAGACCCTCGCCCACCGCGGCCCCGACGGGGCGGGACGCTACGGCCACCCCGTCGGTGACGGCGAGGTCCAGCTCGGGCACCGCCGGCTGTCCATCGTCGACCTGTCCGAGACCGGCGCCCAGCCGATGGTCAAGGATAGCCTCGTCCTGACGTACAACGGCGAGCTGTACAACGCGCCCGAGCTGCGTACCGAACTGGAGGCCGCCGGGGTGCGCTTCCGGGGTACCTCCGACACCGAGGTGCTGCTTGAGGCCTGGCGGCGCTGGGGCACGGACTGCCTGCCCCGGCTGCGCGGCATGTTCGCGTTCGGCGTCTTCGACGAGCGCACCGGCGAACTGGTGCTGGTCCGCGACCAGTTGGGCATCAAGCCGCTGTTCCTGATCCGGCGTGGCGAGGGTCTGGCCTTCGCCTCCGAGCTCAAGGCGCTCGCCGCCGCGACCGGCGGAAAGCTGGAGGTGGACCATGCGGCGCTGGTGGCCTCGCTGCTCTACTACTGGGTGCCGGACACCCGGTGCGCGTTCCGCGAGGCGGAGAAGCTGCCGCCGGGGAGCTGGCTGCGGATCCGCCCCGACGGCCGGGTGGAGCGCGGCCGGTTCTGGAACCTGAAGGACGTCGCCGCCGAGGGCCAGGAACGGGCCCGGACCGGTGAACTGCCGGACCTGGCCGCCATCGTCGAGGAGTCGACCCGCAAGCACCTGCTCGCCGACGTCCCCGTGGCGACCTTCCTGTCCGGCGGCCTCGACTCCAGCTGGCTGACCGCCCTCGCGGCCCGCCACCAGCCGGGGATCTCCGCCTACACGATCGGGTTCCGCGCCGAGGACGCCCGGTTCGAGGCCATGCCCGACGACCTGCGCTACGCCCGGCAGGTGGCCCAGCAGTTCGGCGTCGACCTCCACGAGATCGAGATCGCCCCGAACGTGCTCGACCTGCTGCCGCAGATGACGTACTCCCTGGACGAGCCGATCGGCGACCCCGCGGCGATCAACACCTTCCTGATCTGCCAGGCCGCCCGCGAGGCCGGCGTCAAGGTGATGCTCTCGGGGATGGGCGCCGACGAACTGTTCGCCGGGTACCGCAAGCACCTGGCCAACCTGATCGCCCTGCGCTACCAGCGCGTCCCGCGGCCGCTGCGGCGCGGGGCGTCCGCGGTCGTGGACCGGCTGCCGGTCGCCACGTCCCGCCGGGGGCTGCGCTCGGTGCGCTTCGCGAAGCGGTTCCTGTCCTTCGCCGATCTGCCGGAGGAGACCGCGTTCCGGCGCAGCTACACCATGTACGACCAGGACGACCTGCTCGCCCTGGTCGATCCGGACCTCGCCGGGACGGTCGACGACGTGCTGACCGAGCACGCGGACATCTACCAGGACAACGAGCTCGACGACTTCGTCAACCGCATGTGCCTGGGCGATGCCCGGATGTTCCTGCCGGGCCTGAACCTCACCTACACGGACCGCTCCAGCATGGCCGCGTCGACCGAGGTGCGGGTGCCGTACGTGGACGTCGAGGTGGTCAAGGCGGCGTTCGCCGTGCCCGGCAACCGCAAGATCGTCGGGCGGCAGGGCAAGGCCGTGCTCAAGGAGGCGGCCACCTCGATCCTTCCCCGGGAGATCGTCTACCGGCCCAAGGGCCTGTTCAGCGCCCCGCTGCGGGCCTGGATGAGCCGGGACCTGGCACCGCTGGTGCGCGAGGTGGTCAACGACGGCGAGCTCGTCCGCTCGGGGTTCCTGCGCAAGGACGCGCTGAACCGGATGGTCGCCGAGGACGCCGCCGGGCAGCAGGACTTCTCCAAGCATCTGTGGCATGTGCTGACCCTCGAGTACTGGTACCGCGACGCGACCTCCCCGTCCGGCCAGAACACTCGGCAAACGGCTTAGGAATCAGGGGACTTCGGTGAAACAGGTCGTACAGAACTACAAGAGCGGCGAGCTGGCGGTGCTCGACGTGCCGGTGCCCGGGTGCAAGCCGGGAGGCGTGCTGGTCCGCACCGTCTACTCGCTGATCTCCACCGGCACCGAGATGATGAAGGTGTCCGAGGCCGGCATGTCGATGCTGGGCAAGGCCCGTTCCCGCCCCGACCAGGTGGCCAAGGTCATGCAGAGCGTGGCCACCAACGGGGTGCCCGCCACGTACCGCAAGGTGATGGGCAAGCTGGACTCCTACACGCCGCTGGGCTACTCGCTGTGCGGCGTGGTCGAGCAGGTCGGCGCCGGCATCGACGACGTGAAGGTCGGCGACCTGGTGGCCTGCGCCGGCAACGAGCACGCGCTGCACGCCGAGCTGAACTGGGTGCCGAAGAACCTCTACGTCCCGGTGCCGGACGGCCTCGCGCCGCAGCACGCGGCCTTCGGCACCGTCGGCTCGATCGCTCTCCAGGGCGTCCGCCAGGGCGAGCCGCAGCTCGGCGAGGTCGCCCTGGTCATCGGCCTCGGGCTGATCGGCCAGCTGGTGGTGCAGCTCCTGGCCGCCGCCGGAGTCCGCGTCGTCGGCGCCGACCCCGACCCGGCGCGCTGCGAGCTCGCCGAGCGCCTGGGCGCCGCGGCCTGCGGCGACCCCGCCTCCACCGCCGTGGAGAACGCCGTCGCCGAACTCACCGACGGACACGGCGTGGACCAGGTGTACCTGGCCGCCGGCGGCGGCAGCAACCAGCCCGTCGAACTGGCCGCCAAGCTGGCCCGGGACCGCGGCCGGGTCATCGACATCGGCAAGTGCCGCCTCGACCTGCCGTGGAACGCGTACTACGAGAAGGAACTCGACGTCCGCTTCTCCCGTAGCTACGGCCCCGGGCGCTACGACCCGTCGTACGAGCTGGAGGGCCGCGACTACCCGATCGGCTACGTCCGCTGGACCGAGCGCCGCAACCTGGGGTGCTTCCTGGACCTCGCCGCCCGCGGCAAGGTCGACGTGGAGCCGCTGATCTCCCACGTCGCCGACTTCGACGACGCCGTGGAGACCTACCGGCGCCTCAAGGACGGCGAGCTGAAGGCCGTCACCGCGCTGTTCCGGTACCCGGAGCAGGCTGAGGAGGCGCAGGAGGCGAAGGCCCCGTCGGTCACCGTCCCCGCGGTCGAGGTGAAGGCCGCTCCGGCCCGCGCCGCCAAGGCGCAGGTGAAGCTGGCGTTCGTCGGCGCCGGCAACTACGCGACGTCGATGCTGCTGCCGCACCTCGCCCAGCGCGAGGGCGTCGAGCTGTCGACCGTCGTCACCACGACGGCGCTGTCCGCGGCCAACGCACAGCGCAAGTTCGGCTTCAAGGAGGCCACCACCGACCTCGACGCCGTGCTCGGCGACAAGTCCGTCGACGCGGTGTTCGTGGTCACCCGGCACAGCTCGCACGCCGCACTGACCCGGCAGGCCCTCCTCGCCGGCAAGACCGTGTTCGTGGAGAAGCCCCTGGCGCTCACCGAGGACGAGCTGTCCGGCGTGCTCGCGGCGGTGGAGGAGTCCGGCAACGACCGGCTCCAGGTGGGCTTCAACCGCCGCTTCGCACCGCTGCTCCAGGAGGCCAGGAACCACTTCGGCGCCCGGAGCGGTCCGGCGCACCTGCGCTACCTGGTCAACGCGGGACGCCTCGACCACGGCAGCTGGTACCTCCAGCAGGGCTCCGAGGGCTCGCGGTTCGTGGGCGAGGGCGGACACTTCATCGACACGGCGAGCTGGCTGCTCGACGCCGACCCGGTCTCGGTGTACGCGACCGCCACGTCCGGCAACGAGGACCTCCAGGTCGTGCTGCGCTACCCGGACGACTCCACCGCCACCATCAGCTACGTCACCAGCGGCCCCTCCGGCTTCCCCAAGGAGACGCTGGACCTGGTCGCGGACGGCCGCGCGCTGCGGCTCGACGACTTCGTACGGGCCTCGGTGTACGGCCGTAAGAAGTGGGTCAGTTCGCGGCTGCCCAAGGCCCGGGACAAGGGCCAGAACGCCGAACTGGCCGCGTTCGTCAAGGCGGTGCGCACCGGCGGGCCGATGCCGGTGCCGCTGGAGTCCCTGGTCGCCACCACGGCGGCCACCCTCGCCGTGCAGGCCGGCCTGGCCGGTGGTGTGCCGGTGACGTTGGCGAGGCCCTGATGACGATGAGCGTGGGCTGGTACCTCCGGCGGCTGTCCCGGATGGGGCCGCAGGAGGTCGCGGGCCGGGTGGGCGACACCCTGCGCAGACGGCGCTGGCGGGCGACGCCGCCCGACTGCCCGAGCGTGACCGGCGCCCGGTTCCCCGCGGTGCTGCCCGCCGGCACGATCGCCGCCGTACCCGCGGACGCCGCGAAGCGGCTCGTCGCCGAGGCGGACCGGCTGATGGACGGGCACGCCGAGTTCTTCGGCGTGCTCCGCGACGACCTGGCCGCCCCGGACTGGTGGTTCGACCCGAAGACCGGGCGGCGGGCCCCCGCGGGCTACGCCTTCGACGTGCCGTACCGCAGCGAGGACGCGGTCGGGGACATCAAGCAGATCTGGGAGCCGTCCCGGCACCAGTACCTCACCCAGCTCGCGGCCGCCTACGCGATCACCGGGAACGAGCGGTACGCCGAGCGCGTGGCCGAGCACCTGCGGTCGTGGTGGGAGGCCAACCCGCCGCTGCGCGGAGTCCATTGGCTCAGCGGTATCGAACTGGGCATCCGGCTGCTGTCCTGGGTGTGGGTCCGCCGGCTGCTCGACGGCTGGCCGGGCGCGGTCGAGCTGTTCGAGGACAACCCGGTGGCGCGCAACCAGATCTGGCACCACCAGCGCTGGCTGGCCGCCTTCCCCAGCCGGGGCTCCTCGGCGAACAACCACGTCATCGCCGAGGCCGCCGGTCAGTTCGCCGCGGCCTGCGCGTTCGACTGGTTCCCCGCCTCGACCCGCTGGCGCGCCGACGCACTGCGCTCGCTGGACCGGCAGCTGCGCGCCAACACCTACGGCTCCGGCCTCAACCGCGAGCTGGCCACCGAGTACCACGGTCTCGTCCTGGAGCTCGGCCTGGCCGCGCTGGCCGAGGCGGACGCCGCCGAAGTGCCGGTCCCCGCGACCGTCCGCCTGGTGCTGCTGCGCATGACCGACGCGCTCGCCGCCGTCGTGGACAACCGGCTGCGGCCGCCCCGTCAGGGGGACGCCGACGACGGGCACGGACTGATCGTGGACGGCGCGGGCACCGACCGCTGGGCCTCGCTGCTGGCCACCGGGGACGCCCTGTTCGGCCGGCTCGACTGGTGGCCCGAGGTGACCGCCACCGATGTGCGCACCCCGCTGCTGGCCGCGCTCATCAAGCCGTACGCGAAAAACGGAACCGGACCGGCCGTGTCCCGCCCGGCGACCAGGCCCGCCCACTTCGCCGACGCCGGCATGACGATCCTGCGCGGCCCGGAGGAGATCTGGGTCCGCTGCGACGGCGGCCCGCACGGCTTCCTGTCCATCGCCGCGCACGCCCACGCGGACGCGCTGTCCGTGGAGGCCCGGCACGACGGCGTCGACGTGCTCGCCGACCCGGGGACGTACTGCTACCACGGGCAGCCCGAGTGGCGGCAGTACTTCCGCTCGACCCTCGGCCACAACACCCTCCAGCTGGACGGCGCCGACCAGTCCGTCTCCGGCGGCCCGTTCCTGTGGACCCGGCACGCGCAGAGCCGGGTCCTGACGGCGGAAGCGGCCCGCTGGAGCGCCGAACACGACGGCTACCAGGGCTCCGTGCACCGGCGGCGGGTGGAACTGACCGCCGAGACGCAGGAGTTGAGGATCGTCGACGAGGTGCGCGGCCCGCGCCGGGAGGCACGCCTGGCGTTCCACCTCGGCCCGGCGATCACCGCAGAGCTGACCGGGAACCGGGCCCGGCTCACCTGGACCCGCGACGGCGAGGACCGCTCAGCCGTCCTCGAACTGCCCGCGCACCTGTCCTGGCAGGCGCACCGCGGCGAGACCGACCCCCCGCTGGGCTGGTACTCCGCCGGATTCGGACGCAAGGAACCCGCCACCACCCTGATCGGCACCGGCTCCACCGACGGTACGGAGGGTTTCACCACCGTGCTCAGGTTCGGCGGCTAGGGGGGCACGTGGGGATCAAGAGGCGGCCCTGGGCGTGGGCGGTGGCACCGCTCGCGCTGGCCCTGCTGGCGGTGACCGGCTGTGACAGCGGCACGCCGGGAGCCGACGCCAAACCGACCGCCGTGCCGACCACGTCCGGGGCCCGGTCCGAGGCCCTGGCCCGGGTGTGCGCCAACCCCGCAGCCGGGCCGACCGAGGCACCGGCGGGTGCGGTGACGGTCGACCCCGCGAAGGTCGGCGACCTGGCGGCCAAGACCAGGAAGAGCCCCCCGAACACCACGTTCTGGCTCCGGCCGGGCAAGCACCGGCTCGACCCGGACCGCTACGCCCAGGTCGTCCCGAAGAAGGGGGACCGCTACCTCGGTGCGCCGGGCGCGGTGCTCGACGGCGGGAAGAAGAACCAGTACGCGTTCAGCGGCGGCGCCCCCGACGTCACCATCCGCTACCTGACCGTGCAGGGTTTCGTCGCGCCGTCCGACGAGGGCGTGGTCAACCACGACTCGGCCGACGGATGGGTCATCGAGGACTCGACGATCCAGAACAACTCCGGTGCCGGGCTGATGGCCGGTGCCCGCCAGCAGGTCCGCGGCAACTGCCTGCGCGACAACGGCCAGTACGGCATGAACGCCTACAAGGGCAACGGCCGTATCACCGGACTGGTGGTCGAGGGCAACGAGATCGTGGGCAACAACACCGGCGACTGGGAGCGGCGCAAGCCGGGCTGCGGCTGCACCGGAGGCGTCAAGTTCTGGGCCGTGGACGGCGCCGACGTCCGCGGGAACTGGGTGCACGACAACCGGGGGACCGGGTTGTGGGCGGACACCAACAACAACGACTTCCTCATCGAGAACAACGTGATCGAGGCCAACGACGGTGCCGCACTCATCTACGAGATCAGCTACAACGCGATCATCAGGAACAACACGATCCGGCGGAACAACTGGGTCGAGGGCCGCAAGGCGGCCGACAAGGGCGACAGCTTCCCGTTCGCGACGATCTACCTGTCCGAGTCGGGCGGCGAACCACGGATCAAGGCCCGCACCGACAAGATCGACATCTACGGGAACCTGCTGGAGAACAACTGGTCCGGGATCACCCTGTGGGAGAACGCCGACCGGTTCTGCAACAGCCCGGCCAACACCTCCTCCGGTGACTGCACGTTGCTGGTGAAGAAGACGAGCAGCTGCGCGAAGCCGGCGATCGCCAAGGCGCCGCTCTACTCCGACTGCCGGTGGAAGACCCAGCGGGTGGACATCCACGACAACCGCTTCGTGCTGGACATGTCCGTCGTCAAGTGCACGACCAAGTGCGACCGGATGGCGGTGCTCTCCAACTACGGCACCTACCCGGACTGGTCGCCGTACAAGGGCGAGGCCGTGGCCGACGCGATCACCACCGGGCAGCACAACCGCTGGCGCGACAACGTGTACGTCGGACTCTGGAAGTTCGTCGCCCACGACCCGGCCACGGTCCTCGACTTCACGCAATGGCAGGGCACGCCGTACCGCCAGGACACGGGCAGCACCCTCGCCCCCGACCCGAAGGCCGGTGGCTGAGATGGAGACAGAGCGCACACCGAGGATCGTCGGGGTGATCTGGGGGCTGCTGGTCCTCAACACCCTCGGCTCCGCCGGGGCGAAGACCATCATCCCGCTGCCCCGTTCCCTCATCCAGATGGTCACCATGGGCTCGCTGGTCGCCGCGTTCGCGCTGGCGCTCGCGATCAACGCCCGGCTGCGGGTCCGAGCCAGCGCGTACGTGTTCCTGCTGACCCTGCTGCTGGTGACGAGCGTGATCTCCAGCGCTCACCTGGAGTCCGGGTTCGGCGCGCTGTTCCGCTGCTTCCGGCTGACCCTCTTCATCGGCACGCTGTGGCTGCTCAGCCGCTGGTGGGACGGCAGCCTGACCTTCGTACGGCACCACATCCGGATGTACTTCGCGGTGCTCGGCTCGGTGGCCCTCGGCCTGGTCGTCTCACCGGGCGCGGCCCTGCCCGACCTCTACGGCGGGCGGCTGGTCGGCGCGCTGTGGCCGCTCACCCCGCCGCAGATCGGCCAGTACGCCGCGGTGATCATCGGGCTCACCGTGCTGCTCCTGGTGGGCCGCCGGATCGACAGAACCAGCGCGGCGGTCGTCATCGTGCCGTCCCTCGTCCTGCTCGCGCTGACCCACACCCGCACGGCCACGCTCGGCCTGCTGCTCGGGCTGGTGCTGGGCATCGGCTCGCTCCTGATGACCAGCTCCGCGGCCCGCCGCTTCTTCACCTGGGCGGTGGCGATCGCCGCGGTGGCCGCGGTGGGGTTCGCCGGCGCGCTCCAGGCGTGGTTCCTGCGCGGACAGAGCAAGGACAACTTCTCCAGCCTCACCGGCCGCGCCAAGGTCTGGGACGCCCTGCTGGCCGCGCCCCGCACGACCGGGGAGAAGCTGTTCGGCGTGGGCCTGGGCGACAAGTCGTTCGGCGGGCTGCCGATCGACAACAGCTGGCTGGCCGTCTACAACGAACAGGGCCTGATCGGCGTCTCCCTCGTCGCGGCCTTCATCATCGTGCTGGGCGGCGTGGCGCTGCTGCGGCCGCCGTCGCTCCAGCGGGCCTGCGCGATCTTCCTGATCAGCTACTGCGCGATCGCGTCCTACACCGAGGCAGGCCTCGGCGACGCCTCGCCGTACCTGCTGCATCTGGCCGTGGCCGTCTCGCTGTTGGCGGCACCCGCCGAGGCCACCCCCCTCGCGACGCCCGCCGTCCCCCGACAGCGCCTCGCGCGCCGGGCCCAGAAACCGGAGGTGAGGTGAGCATGCACATCCTCGTGGTGCACAACCGTTACGCCTCGGCGCAGCCGAGCGGCGAGAACAAGGTCGTCGACCAGGAGGTGGCGCTGCTGCGCGAGGGCGGCCACCGGGTCGAGCTGTTCGAGCGGCGCAGCGACGACATCGGCTCCATGTCCCTGCTCGCCAAGGTCGCGGTGCCCCTGCGGGTGCCGTGGAACGCGCAGGTCCGCACCGAGCTCGCCGCCCGGCTCCGCACCGAGCGGCCGGACGTCGTCCACGTCCACAACGTCTTCCCGCTCCTGTCGCCCGCGGTGCTCGCCGCCTGCGCCGACGCCGGTGTGCCCGCGGTGGCGACGCTGCACAACTACACCCAGGTCTGCCCGCCGGGCACGCTCCAGCGGGACGGCCGGCCGTGCACCGAGTGCGTCGGGTCGACGCCGCTGCCCGCCGTCCGGCACGGCTGCTACCGGAACTCCCGCCTCGCGACCGTGCCGCTCGCGGTCAGCCTGTCGGCCAACCGGCGGCGGTGGTGGTCCGGCGTGGAGCGCTTCCTCTGCATCTCCGCGGCGCAGCGTGACGTCCTGATGGCTGCCGGGATGCCGGCCGAGCGGCTGGCGGTGAAGCACAACTTCGTGCCGGACCCGGACGCGCGCCGCACCGACGCCGGCGAGCATCTGCTCTATCTCGGCCGGCTCGCTGAGGCCAAGGGCGTACGGCTCCTCATGGCCGCGTGGGACGAGATCGCGGCGAGCGGCGGGGTGGGAGTACCGCTCGTGATCGCCGGCACCGGACCACTGGAGGCGGAGGTCACCGCCTGGGCGGCGGGCCGGGACGACGTGCGCTACGTCGGCCTGTACGACACGGCGGAGTGCCAGAAGGCCATCGCGCGGTCGGTCGCCGTGGTCGCTCCCTCGACCTGGCTGGAGGCGTTCGGCCTGGTGGTCGTGGAGGCGATGGCGGCCGGGGTCCCGGTGGTCGCCGCCGGTCACGGCGCCTTCGTCGAACTCGTCGAGGACGGGGTGACCGGGCTGCTCCACCGGCCGGGCGAGTCCGCCTCGCTCGCGTCCTGCGTACGCCGGGTCGCGACGGAGCCGGCCCGCAACCGGGAGATGGGCGAGGCGGCCCGGCGCCGATACGAAAAGGGTTTCAGCCCGACGGTCGGTCTCGACCGCCTGGTTGACGAGTACCGCACCGCGATCGCGGGCCGGTCAGCACTGACTCGTGGCGGGGACACCCGCGCGAGCTGGGGGGATGGGAACAAGTAGATGACACGATGCCGACTGTGCGGCTCGGAAGCGATGGCCAGCGTCGTCGACCTCGGAGCGACGCCACCCTGTGAGAGCTTCCTGGCCGCGGATCAACTCGACCAGCCGGAGCCCGCGTACCCGCTGCACCTCCAGGTGTGCACCGACTGCTGGCTGGCGCAGATCCCGCCGCTGATCACACCGGAGGAGACCTTCAAGGAGTACGCGTACTTCTCGTCGTTCTCGACCTCCTGGGTGGAGCACGCGCGTGCCTTCGTCGACGGTGCCGTCGAGCGGGCGGGACTCGACGCCTCCGACGCCTTCGTGGTCGAGGTCGCGAGCAACGACGGATACCTGCTGAAGCACGTGGTGGACCGGGGGATCCGCTGCCTGGGCATCGAGCCGTCGGTGAACGTCGGCGCGGCGGCACGGGACAAGGGCGTGCCCACGCTCACCGAGTTCCTGAGCCCGGAGACCGGCGCGGCCGTCCGCGCCGAGCACGGCCCGGCGAACCTGGTCGTGGCCAACAACGTGTACGCGCACATCCCCGACGTGATCGGCTTCACCCAGGGCCTGCGCGCCCTGGTCGCCGACGACGGCTGGGTCTCCATCGAGGTGCAGCACCTGCTGACCCTGATCGAGGAGAACCAGTACGACACGATCTACCACGAGCACTTCCAGTACTACACGGTCGCCTCCGCGATCCGGGCCCTCGCCAGCGGCGGACTCACCCTGGTGGACGTGGAGTTGCTGCCCACGCACGGCGGCTCCATCCGGCTGTGGTCCCGCCCGGCCGAGGTGGCGGGCGAGCCCAGCGAGCGGGTGGCCGACGTACTGGCCCGCGAGAAGGCCGCCGGGCTCCAGGAACTGTCCGGCTACACCGAGTTCTCCGCCCGGGTCGCCAAGGTGCGCCGCGACCTCCTCAAGTTCCTCATCGAGGCGGCCGAGCGCGGCGAGACGGTCGTCGGCTACGGCGCCCCCGGCAAGGGCAACACCCTGCTGAACCACTGCGGCATCCGCCCCGACCTGCTCGCGTACACGGTCGACCGCAACCCCTACAAGCACGGCCGGTTCACCCCGGGCACCCGCATCCCGATCCTCGCGCCCGAGCAGATCGCCGTCGACAAGCCGGACTACGTGCTCGTCCTGCCGTGGAACCTGCGCGCCGAACTCACCGAGCAGCTGTCCTACGTGCACGAGTGGGGCGGCCGGCTCGTCTTTCCCATCCCGGAACTGAGCATTGTCGAGGTGCAGTCATGAAGGTCGTTCTGTTCTGCGGCGGTTACGGGATGCGGATGCGCAACGGAACCGCCGACGACGTGCCCAAGCCCATGGCGATGGTCGGCCCGAGACCCCTGATCTGGCACGTCATGCGCTACTACGCGCACTTCGGGCACAAGGAGTTCATCCTGTGCCTCGGCTACGGCGCCCACCACATAAAGGACTTCTTCCTCAACTACGAGGAGACGACGTCCAACGACTTCGTGCTGCGCAAGGGACAGACCGAGCTGCTGTCCACCGACATAGCCGACTGGACCATCACGTTCGCGCAGACCGGCATCGAGTCGCCGATCGGGGAGCGGCTGCGCCGTGTGCGCCACCACCTGGACGGCGACGAGATGTTCCTCGCCAACTACGCCGACGTCCTCACCGACGCCCCGCTGCCCGAGATGATCGAGAAGTTCTCCGAGCGCGACGCCGGCGCCTCGATGATGGTCGTGCCGCCCCAGTCCTCCTTCCACTGCGTGGAGCTGGGCGAGGACAACCTGGTCGGCGGCATCACCGCGGTGAGCGACATGCCGCTGTGGGAGAACGGCGGCTACTTCGTGCTCCGCCAGGAGGTCTTCGACCACATCCCGGAGGGCGGGGACCTGGTCGCCGACGGCTGCGCCCAACTGGCCAAGCAGGGCCGCCTGGTGGCCCACCAGCACCGCGGCTTCTGGAAGCCGACCGACACCGTCAAGGAGCGGGCCGCGCTCGACGAGGCCTACGCCCGCGGCGAGCGCCCCTGGGCCGTGTGGGAGCAGGACAACGCGACGGTGAGCGCGTGATCGCGCTCGGGGCCGGGCAGCGCCCGGACCGGATCGTCGCCGTGGGCGCCCACTGCGACGACATCGCCATCGGCGCCGGCGGCACCCTGCTGACGCTGTGCCACGCCCGGCCGGGCCTGCGCGTCGACGCGCTGGTGCTCTCCGGTGGCGGCACCGAACGCGAGCAGGAGGAGCGGGCCGCGCTCGCCGCCTTCTGCCCGGGCGCCGACCTGCGGCTGACCGTGCTCAAACTGCCGGACGGCCGTATGCCCGTGCACTGGGACGAGGCCAAGGCCGCGGTCGAGGAACTGCGCGCGCAGACCGACCCGGACCTGATCCTCGCCCCGCGCACCGACGACGCCCACCAGGACCACCGCGGCCTGGCGCAGCTGATCCCCACCGCCTTCCGCGACCACCTGGTCCTCGGCTACGAGATCGTCAAGTGGGACGGCGACCTCGGCCGCATGGCGGCCTACCAGCCGCTGTCGTCGGAGACCGCCGAGGAGAAGGTACGGCTGCTCCAGGAGCACTACGGCTCGCAGCGGCACCGGCCCTGGTACGACCGGGAGGCCTTCCTCGGCCTCGCCCGGATCCGTGGCATCGAATGCCACGAGCGATACGCCGAAGCGTTCGCCGTCACCAAACTCACGCTCAACCTGGGGGGTTGACCCATGCGCGTACTGCTCACCGGACACCAGGGATACCTGGGAACCGTCATGGCCCCGGTCCTCGCCGCCGCGGGACACGAGGTCGTCGGCCTCGACGCCGGCCTGTTCGCCGACTCCGTCCTCGGCGACACACCCGCGGACCCGCAGGGCCACCGCGTCGACCTGCGCGACGTCACGGCCGAGCACGTGGCCGGGGTGGACGCCGTGATCCACCTGGCCGCGCTCTCCAACGACCCGCTGGGCTCGCTGGCGCCGGAACTCACCTACGACATCAACCACCACGCGTCCGTCCACCTGGCCCGGCTCGCCCGCGAGGCCGGAGTGCGCCGCTTCCTGTACGCGTCCACCTGCTCGGTCTACGGCGCCGCCGGCGGCGACGACCTGGTCGGCGAGGACGCCCCGCTGCGCCCGGTCACCCCGTACGCGGAGTCCAAGGTGCGGGTCGAGGACGACCTGCACGAGCTGGCCGACGGCGACTTCACCCCGGTGTACATGCGCAACGCCACCGCCTTCGGCTACTCGCCCCGGCTGCGCGCCGACATCGTGCTGAACAACCTGGTCGGCCACGCGCTGCTCTCCGGCGAGGTGCTGGTGCTCTCCGACGGCACCCCCTGGCGCCCGCTGGTGCACGCCGCCGACATCGCCCGCGCCTTCACGGCCGCCCTGACCGCCCCGCGCGAGGCGGTCCACGACCGGGCGTTCAACATCGGCAGCGAGACCAACAACGTCACGGTAGCCGAGATCGCCGAGCAGGTCGCCGAGGCGGTGCCCGGCGCGAAGGTGCGGATCACCGGCGAGAACGGCGCCGACCCGCGCTCCTACCGGGTGGACTTCTCCCGGTTCCGCGCCGCGATCCCCGGCTTCGACATCGAGTGGTCCGTCAAGCGCGGCGCCCTCGAACTCGCCGACGCCTACCGGAAGTTCAACCTGACCAAGGAGGACTTCGACCAGCGCTTCACCCGGCTCGCCGTACTGCGCGCCGCGTCCGAGGCCGGCACCGTCGACGACACCCTGCGGTGGCGCCGATGACCCCTTCCGGCGAAGAGATGCACGCCCTGGTGGAGCGGCTGTACCCGCTCTGCCGGAGCATCACCGGCGACGGTGTCCGCGCCACCCTGGACATCATCGGCGAGTACCTCCCGCTCCAGGTCCACGAGGTCCCGACCGGCACGCAGGTGCTGGACTGGACGGTGCCGCAGGAGTGGAACATCCGCGACGCGTACATCGCCGACGGCACCGGCCGCCGGGTCGTCGACTTCGCCGCGTCCAGCCTGCACGTGCTCGGCTACAGCGTCCCGGTGTCGGCGACCATGCCGCTGTCCGAGCTGCGCGACCACCTGCACACCCTGCCGGACCGGCCGAGCTGGGTGCCGTACCGCACGAGTTACTACAAGCCCGAGTGGGGTTTCTGCCTGGCGCAGGAGACCCTGGACGCGATGCCGGAGGGCGACTACGAGGTCCGCATCGACTCCACGCTCGCCGACGGCCACCTCACCTACGCCGAGCACGTGGTGCCCGGACAGGTCGCCGACGAGGTGATCGTCTCCTGCCACATCTGCCACCCGGCGCTGGCCAACGACAACATGGCCGGTGTCGCGGTGGCGACGCACCTGGCCCGGGAGCTGGCACGGCAGACGCCGTACTACACCTACCGGTTCATCTTCGCGCCCGGCACCATCGGCGCGATCACCTGGCTGGCCCGCAACGCGGAGCGGGTGGAGCGGGTCAAGCACGGACTCGTGCTGGCCTGCGCGGGCGACCCGGGCCAACTGACCTACAAGCAGAGCAGGCGCGGCGACGCCGAGATCGACCGGGTGCTGCGGCACGTGCTGACCGCCTCCGAACGCCCGCACCAGGTCAACGAGTTCACCCCGTACGGCTACGACGAGCGGCAGTACTGCTCGCCCGGTTTCAACCTCGGCGTGGGCTCGCTCACCCGGACCCCGTACGCGGGCTACCCCGAGTACCACACCTCGGCGGACAACCCGGACTTCGTCTCCCCTCAGGCGCTGGCGGACACCCTCGCCGTCTGCCGCGAGGCGTTCGCCGTCCTGGACCGCAACCGGCGCTACCTCAACCTCAGCCCCTACGGCGAACCGCAGCTCGGCCGCCGCGGGTTGTACGACGCGCTCGGCGGCCGCAGCGACACCAAACAGGCCCAGATGGCCATGCTCTGGGTGCTCAACCTCTCCGACGGCGAGCACGACCTGCTCGACGTCGCCGAGCGGTCCGGGCTGCCCTTCGACACCGTCGCCGACGCGGCCGGCGCACTGCACGAGGCAGGGCTGATCAAGACATGACGTCGATGCCCGTCGAGGGGGAGAACCCGCCGACAGCGGCGCCACGGGCCCCATCCGCCAAGCGGGCCCTCCTCGGCCGGCTGTCCTGGGGACTGGCCGACCAGGCGGCCTCCAGCATCAGCAACTTCGCGGTGGGCATCTACGTGGCCCGCTCGCTCGGGGTGACCGCGTTCGGCGTGTTCAGCCTCGCCTGGGTCACCTACGGCGTGGTGCTGAACGTCTCGCGCGGCCTGTCCACCGACCCGCTCACCGTGCGCTTCAGTGGTGTCCCTGAAGCGTCCTGGCGGCGGGCGGTGGCCCGCTCGACGGGTACCGCGCTCGGCGTCGGCACCTCCATCGGCGCGCTGTCCCTGGTGGTCGGGCTGGCCCTCGGCGGCCGCCTGGGTGCCGCCTTCGCCTGCCTGGGCGTCATGCTGCCGGGGCTGCTGCTCCAGGACGCCTGGCGGTTCGCGTTCTTCGCCGCGGGCAACGGGCGGAAGGCCTTCGTCAACGACGTCGTGTGGTGCGTGGCGCTCGTCCCGGCCATGGTGGCGGCGGCCCACGCGGACACCGTGGGCGCCTTCGTGCTGGCCTGGGGCGCGTCCGCGGCGGTGGCCGCCGCGTACGGCTGCCTCCAGTCCGGCATCCGGCCCCGGATGGGCAAGGCGCGCGGGTGGCTGCGCGAGCAGCGCGACCTCGGCTACCGGTACCTCGTCGAGAACGTCAGCCTCAGCGGGGCGAGCCAGCTGCGGGCCTACGGGCTCGGCGCGATCGTCGGGGTCGGCGCGGTGGGCGCCGTACGGGGCGCCGAGCTCCTGATGGGCCCCTTCCTCGCCGTACTGATGGGCCTTTCGCTGGTCACCGTCCCGGAGGCGGCACGGGTGCTGCGGCAGTCCCCGCACCGCCTCGGCAAGTTCTGTCTCCTGCTGGGCGGCGGACAGGCCGTCGCCGCCCTGCTGTGGGGCGGCTCGTTGCTGCTGCTGCCGAACCGGCTCGGCGACCTCCTGCTCGGCGGCGTCTGGCACTCCTCCTCGCACCTCATCGTGCCCATCACCTTCAGCGTCGCGGGCGCCGGCCTCGGCACCGGCGCGGCGGCCGGACTGCGCGCCCTCGGCGCCGCCCGGCGCAGCCTGCGCTGCCAGCTGTTCGCCTCCGCGTTCTACGTCAGCGGCGGGCTCGGCGGGGCGGCCCTGGCCGGCACGGTCGGCTCGGCCTGGGGCGTCGCCGCCGCGACCGTCGGCGGCTCGGCCGTGTGGTGGCTGCAACTGCGGTCCGCCCTGCGCGAGCGCCACCACGACTCCGTTCCCGAAGTGAGGACCTCATGACCGACCGACCCAGACTGAGCATCGGCCTGCCCGTGTACAACGGCGAGGAGTACCTGGCCGAGTCGCTCGACGCGCTGCTCGGCCAGACCTACGAGGACTTCGAGCTGGTCATCTCCGACAACGCCTCGACCGACGGGACCGAGGAGATCTGCCGCAAGTACCTCGCGCAGGACTCGCGCATCCGCTACCTCCGGCTGCCGCAGAACATCGGAGCCACGCCGAACCACAACCGGGTCCTCGGCGAGGCCCGCGGCGAGCTCTTCAAGTGGGCCTCGCACGACGACCTCTACGGCCGCGACCTGCTGCGGCGCTGCATCGATGCCCTGGACGAGCGGCCTGACGTGATCCTCGCCCACACCGACCAGGCGGTCATCGACGGCGACGGCCAGGTCAAGGTCCCCTACGAGTACACGCTCGCCACCGACTCCCCGCACGCACCGGACCGCTTCCGCAGCCTGCTGTTCGAGCCCGGCGGCGACGACTTCTACGGCGTGATGCGCACCGACGTGCTGCGCCGGGTGAAGCCGATGGACAGCTACCACCACGCGGACCGCACCTACGTCGCCGAGATCACCCTGCACGGCCGCTTCCACCAGGTGCCGGAACTCCTGTACTTCCGCCGCGACCACCCCACCCGCGCCGAGCGGGCGAACCCCTCCAAGCGGTCCCGGTGCGTCAACCTGGACCCGCGCCGGGCGGGCCTGCTGCACCCGACGCCCCGGCTGCTCGCCGAGTACGTCTGGGGCTTCGCCTCGGCGATCCGGCGGGCCCCGCTGTCGGCGGCCGACCGGCGCGAGTGCTTCCGCCACCTGGCCGCGTGGATGACCAGCCGGGTGCGGCCGGGCGCCGGTGAGCGGGTCGAGGACCGCGCCCCGGTCGACCCGGCCAAGCTGACCGTCTCCGTCGATGCCCTCGTCGCCGGCCGTGAAGGGAGGGGGGCATGACGCCGAAGGACGGGACCCCGGCGCGCGTCGGGGTGTTCGGCCTGCTCGGCTCCGGCAACCTCGGCAACGACGGGTCGCTCGAAGCTGTCCTGCGCTATCTCCGCGCCGAGCATCCGGAGGCGGCCGTCGACGCCCTGTGCGGCGGACCCGAGGCCGTCACGGCCCGGTTCGGGATCCCCGCGACCCGGCTGCACTGGTACCGCGGCGAGTACCGCACCGCGTCCCGCGCGGCGGCGATCGCGGGCAAGGCCGTGGGCAAACTCGTCGACGCCTTCCGCACCGCCGCCTGGGTGCGCCGGCACGACGTGGTGATCGTGCCGGGCATGGGGGTCCTGGAGGCCACGCTGCCGCTGCGGCCCTGGGGCTTCCCCTACTCCCTGTTCCTGCTCTGCGCGAGCGGCCGGCTGCTCGGCACCCGGGTCGCGCTGGTCAGCGTCGGCGCCGCCGAGATCAGGAACCGCCCGACCCGGGCCCTGGTGCGCTGGTCGGCACGGCTCGCCGCCCACCGCTCCTACCGGGACGATCAGTCCCGCGACGCGATGCGGGCGATGGGGGTGGACACCGCGCACGACGAGGTCTACCCGGACCTCGCGTTCTACCTTCCGGCGCCCAAGTCGAGCGAGCCCACCGGCACACCGGGTCCGGTCTGCCTGGGCGTCATGGACTTCCACGGCGGCAACGACGACCGCGCCCGGGCCGAGGAGATCTACCGGCGCTACCTCGACGGGACGATCACCTTCGTCCGCGCGCTCGTCGCGGAGGGCAGACCGGTCCGGCTCCTCACCGGCGACGAGTGCGACCTGTCGGTGGTCGACGCGATCCTCGACGCCGTCGACTCACCGCTGGTCACCGCGGCCGAACCGGCCTCACTGGCCGACCTGATGGACGAGATGGCGGCCGCCGACACCGTGGTCGCCGTCCGCTACCACAACCTGATCTGCGCGCTGAAGACCGGAACACCCGTGCTCGCCCTGTCCTACGCGGCGAAGAGCGACGCGCTCATGGAGCGGATGGGCCTCGGCACGTACTGCCACCCGGCCCGCGAGGTCGACGCCGACCGGCTGCTCGAACAGTTCCGGGACCTGGAGAAGCACGCGGTCGAGGTACGGCGGACCCTCACCGAGCGCAACCGGCTCGCCGCGGAGCAACTCGCCCAGCAGTTCACCGCCTTGACCACCACCCTGTTCCCGGCGGACACCCACGCCCACGCACCGCGGAAGGCCCGATGAAAGCGACCCAAGTCCCGGAGATCGCCGGCGCGTACCTGTTCGAGCCGACACCGCACTCCGACGAACGCGGCTTCTTCAGCCGCACCTTCGACGTCGAGGTGTTCCGCTCGGTGGGCCTCGACCCGCACGCCTTCATCCAGGACAGCGTCTCCCGCTCGGTCCGGGGCGTGCTGCGCGGCCTGCACCTGCGCTCCGGCGCCGGAGAGGCCAAGCTGGTGCGATGCTCGTACGGCGAGATCTTCGACGTCGTCGTGGACCTGCGGCCCGACTCGCCGACGTACCGGAACCGGGCCTTCTTCGAGCTGTCCGGCGCGACGCAGAAGAGCGTGTACATCCCCGCGGGATGTGCCCACGGCTTCCAGGCTCTTACCGAAATCGCAGACACCTCTTACCGTATCGACCGTGAGCACGATCCGTCCGAGGACGTGACCATCGCCTTCGACGACCCGGAACTCGCCATCCCCTGGCCGCTGCCCGTCACATCGATGTCCCAGCGCGACCGGGAGGCCCCGAGCCTCGCCGAGGTCCTCGAGCACAAGGAAAGGTGAAGTCGGCTTGACCAGCGAAGACTTCCAGCTCCCCCGGTCGCGCGCGGCCAACGAACGGCTCCATGCCCTGATCCCCGGCGGCGCCCACACCTACGCCAAGGGCGACGACCAGTACCCCGAGAACCTGGCCCCGGTCATCAGCCACGGCCGCGGTGCCCATGTGTGGGACGTCGACGGCAACCGGTACATCGAGTACGGCTCCGGCCTGCGCTCGGTCAGCCTCGGCCACGCCCACCCACGGGTCACCGAGGCCGTGCGGCGCGAGATCGACCGCGGCAGCAACTTCGTCCGGCCGTCCGTGGTGGAGGTCGAGGCCGCGGAGCGCTTCCTGGCCACGGTGCCGACCGCCGAGATGGTGAAGTTCACCAAGAACGGCTCCGACGCCACCACGGCCGCGGTACGCCTCGCCCGCGCCGTCACCGGGCGCCGCCGGGTGGCCCTCTGCGCCGACCATCCGTTCTTCTCCACCGACGACTGGTTCATCGGCACCACACCGATGTCCGCCGGCATCCCGGAGACGACCAACGAGCTCACGGTGGCCTTCCCCTACGGCGATCTGGCCGCCACGGAGGAACTGTTCACCCGGTACCCGGACGACATCGCCTGTCTGATCCTCGAGGCCGCCACCCACACCGAGCCGCCGCCCGGGTACCTGGCGGGTCTGCGCGAACTGGCCGACCGGCACGGCTGCGTGCTGGTCTTCGACGAGATGATCACCGGCTTCCGCTGGTCCGAGGCCGGCGCCCAGGGCCTGTACGGCGTCGTCCCCGACCTCTCGACGTTCGGCAAGGCGCTGGGCAACGGATTCGCCGTCTCGGCACTGGCCGGGCGCCGCGAACTGATGGAGCGGGGCGGGCTGCGCCACTCCGACGACCGGGTGTTCCTGCTGTCCACCACGCACGGCGCGGAGACGCACTCGCTGGCCGCCGCCATAGCCGTGCAGACCGTGTACGCCGAAGAGGGCGTCACCGCGCGGCTGCACGCCCTCGGCGAGCGCTTGGCCGCCGGTGTCCGTGACGCGGCGGCCGGCATGGGCGTCGGCGAGCATGTTGTCGTCCGCGGCCGGGCCAGCAACCTGGTCTTCGCCACCCTCGACGAGAACGGGCAGCCGTCACAGGAGTACCGCACGCTGTTCGTGCGCCGGCTCCTCGCGGGCGGGGTGCTGGCCCCGTCGTTCGTGGTGAGCAGCGCGCTCAGCGACGCCGACATTGAGCAGACCGTCGATGTGGTGGCCCAGGCGTGTGCGGTGTACCGGAAGGCACTGGACGCCGCCGACCCCACTCCGTGGGTGGGCGGACGACCGGTGAAGCCCGTGTTCCGTCGCCTGGCGTGACCCTCAGCCGTGCTCTCGCCGACCGGCGTCGGCCGTCGGATCGACCGACCGGGCGGCCAGCCGGTCGGCCGCCCGGTCGACGAGCCACGCGGTCGGTGGAAGCACCGCCAGCGCGGTGCACCAACCGCCCAGCACATCGGTCGGATAGTGCGCGCCCAGGGCGACCTGCGCCCATCCCATCGCGGCGCCCGCGACCAGCGCCGCGGTGAGAACGAGTGACGTGCCGGCCGTGCCGCCGAGGCCGAGCCGGTCGGTCGCGAGCAGCGCCGCGACGAAGGCGAGCGCGGTGAAGTAGGCGGTGTGCCCGCTCGGGTAGGACAGGTTGTCGGGGCCGTGGATGGTGCGGCCCACCAGGTGCTTGAGCAGCGTCGCCGTTCCCACGGCGACACCGACGCCGGCCGGCATGAGGACGGCCGCTCTGGGACGTCGAAGCAGCAGGCAGACCGCCACCGCGGCCACGATCACCAGCGCCGATCCCGCGGGTTCCCCGAGGAAGTCCAGGGTCTCGGCGACGTACCGCAAGGGAGGCCGCACGCTGTCCGCCGTCGGCGCGACGAGCCAGCTGTCCACCCTGCCGGGTTGGCTGTGCCCGGCGTACAGGACGGCGAGCCCGGCGACCACCAGCGCGGCGAGGACCGCGACCAGCCCCAGCCGCGCGCGCTGCGACGGGGGCAGCACCGCGGTCGTCGGCCGGCCGGTCACCTTCCCACCGCAACCGGTCGAACTATGGTGACCTTCTTGTCCGACGTGATCACAGACGACACGTTATCGGAAGGCATGGTCGGCCGTGGCCGGTCCGTTACATCGGCCGGTTCTGTGGGGTCAGGCCAGGCGGGGATCGACGTGGATCTTCGGACCCCGGCCGGCGCCGGGCGGCCGCTCACCGGCGAGCACGGGACCGATCGCGTCCAGGGCGACGGTGGCGGCCACGAGCGGCCTCGGGTCGATGGTCTTGTCGGCGTACGCCTTGATCGTGGCGCCGAGCCCGGGGGAGGCCGACAGGATTCCGACCGCCGTCACGTCCTTCAGGACGAGCGCGCGGGTGTCGATCCGGCTGGGCTCCCCGGCCAGCCCGATGTACACCAGCCGCCCGCCCGGCTCCACCGACTCCTGGGCCAGAGCGGGCAGATGGACCGCGTTGGTGGCGTCCACGACCGCGTCGAACGGCAGGTCCGGCAGGGTGTCCTCGCGCCAGGCGTGCGGGAAGCCCAGCGAGCGCGCGAAGGCGAGGGAGTCCTCGGTCGCGCCCATGAGGTGCACCTCGGCACCGGCGGCCCGGGCGAACAGCGCGACCAGCAGACCGATGGTGCCCGGCCCCAGCACCAGGACCCGGTCACCGGGCCCGGCCCCGGTGGCCCGCGCGGCCCGCAGCGCGTTGCCGCCCGGCTCGACCAGCGCACCCAGCTCCGCGTCCACGGAGTCGGGCAGGGCGTGCAAGGAGCCCGCGGGTACGGCGACCTGCTCGGCCAGCGCGCCCGCACGGCCGCCCCGGATGCCCACCTCCTCCCGCTTCTCGCAGACGTGCCGGCGGCCTCTCCGGCAGCGACGGCAGGTCCCGCAGCCGAGCATCGTGTCGCCCATGACCCGGCGGCCGACCCACCCGGGATCGACCCCGGCGCCGACCGCACGGACCCGCCCGGCCCACTCGTGGCCGAGCCGCATCGGGTAAGCGGCGTGCCCCTGGTGCAGATAGGCCATGGCGCCGGTGAAGAACTCCAGATCGGTGCCGCACACCCCGACCCGCTCCACGTCCACGACGACCTCGCCGGGCGCGGCGACCGGCGCCGGCACCTCCTGGACCGCGAACGCACCGGCACCGGTGAGGACAAAAGCACGCATCAGAAGGGCTCCTTCAGGGGACCCAGCGCCTCACGGATCTCCGCCACCGCGTCGACCAGCGCCCCGAGCGGAGTCCGGTACGCCAGCGCGCTCACGCTCACGGCCCCGGAGGGGACCGTCGCGGAGGTGCCGTACACGCATACGGCGAGGCAGGTGACGCCGCTCTCGTTCTCCTGGTCGTCGAGGGCGTAGCCCCGCTCGCGCGTGGCCCGCAGCTCGGCGTGCAACTCCTCGGCCGTGCACCGGGTCCGCGGAGTCCGGGGCTCCAGGGGTGCCTCGCCCA
This sequence comes from Streptomyces sp. NPDC057253, assembly GCF_042669125.1. NCBI lineage: Bacteria > Bacillati > Actinomycetota > Actinomycetes > Kitasatosporales > Streptomycetaceae > Streptomyces > Streptomyces sp. NPDC057253. The sequence continues at coordinate 117,317 of NZ_JBHUXV010000001.1, forward strand.
TCCATCGCCGTACGGCGTCCAGGGTGCCCAACTCGTGAGCGAGCAGCGCCTTTCCGACCCCGGTCGCGTGGGCGGGGTTGCGGCCGCCGACCGTCGAGGTGAGCCGGACGGCTCCGGTGGGCGGGTCGGCCTTGGCGCGGTAGACGACCTCGCGCCCGTCGAGGACGGCGTAGTGGGCCGTCTCGCCGAACCGGGCCGCGAGGGTCTCCAACAGCGGCCGGACGCGGACGTGTTCGGGGCGGGCCTCGTGATGGGCGAAGGCCATCCGGAGGAACTCGTCGCCCAGCAGATAGCGGCCGCGGCCGTCCTGGCCTGCGAGACCGGCGCGGCGCAGTGCCGCCAGGGCCCGGTGCACGGTCGGCTTGGGGCTGCCGATCACCCGGGTCAACTCGTCCAGCGCCACCCCGTCCGGATGCCGGGCCAGCTCCTTGAGCACGGCGAGCACCCGGTCGGAACCCACCAGTCGGTCGCCCTCGGCGGGGTCCGTGCCGGGGGCTGCCGAAGCGGGGAAGCGCTGCGTATGCTGCATGGCGTTCCGGATAGTAGACCGCCGTACCGATTACCGGAAAGAGTCCCAGCGATGAACCTTCGCAGCGCACAGTGGTACGCGGGACAGGACCGCAACGCCTACATCCACCGGGCCTGGATGCGCCGGGGCGCCCCGGCCGACGCCTTCACCGGCCGCCCCCAGATCGCCATCGCCAACACCGCCTCCGACCTCACGCCCTGCAACGCCCACCTGGACGAGGTGGCCAGATCCGTCCGTGACGGCGTGTACGAGGCGGGCGGCATCCCCCTCGACCTGCCCGTGGTGTCCCTCGGCGAGACCAATGTGCGGCCCACGGCGATGCTCTGGCGGAACATGGCGGCGATGGCCACGGAGGAGATGCTGCGGGCCAACCCCCTTGACGGAGTGGTCCTGTTGGGCGGCTGCGACAAGACGATCCCGTCCCTGCTGATGGCCGCCGCCTCGGTCGACCTGCCCGCGGTGGTCGTCCCCGGCGGTCCGATGCTGACGGGCACCTTCCGGGGCACGCCGCTGGGCTGCGGCACGGACGTGTGGCGGCTGTCGGAGGAGGTGCGCGCCGGGACCCTGTCCCAGGAGCAGTTCACCCGCTCCGAGTCGTCGATGATCCGCAGCCGCGGGCACTGCAACACCATGGGCACGGCCTCGACGATGGCGCTGGTGGCCGAGGCCCTGGGCACGGTCGTCCCCGGGGTGGCCGGGACGCCCGCCCCGGACAGCCGGCTGCTGGAGGCCGCGCACGGCACCGGACGCCTCGCGGTGGAGCTGGTCTCCGGCGACCGCCGCCCGAGCACCTTTTTGACCAAGGGGTCCTTCCACAACGCGATCGTGGCGCTGGCCGCGATCGGCGGCTCCACCAACGCGGTCGTCCACCTCCTCGCCATCGCGGGCCGGTTGGGCATCGAGCTGACCCTGGACGACTTCGACCGCATCGGCTCCCGGGTGCCGGTCCTGGTGGACCTCCAGCCCGCCGGACGCTTCCTCATGGAGGACTTCCACCGCGCGGGCGGCCTGCTCGCCGTGCTCCGCGAGGTGGCCGACCTCCTGGACCCGCACGCGCTGACCGTCACGGGCAAGCCGCTGGTGGACCACCTCGCCGACGCCCCGATCTGGGACGCCGAGGTGATCAGGACCCGGGCCCGCCCGCTGGTCGAGGAGGGCGGCATCGCCGTCCTGCGCGGCAGCCTCGCCCCCGACGGGGCGCTGATCAAACCGGCGGCGGCCTCCCCGCACCTGCTGCGCCACCGGGGCCGCGCGGTCGTCTTCGACAGCATCGAGGACTTCCACGCCCGCGTCGACGACCCGGACCTGGACGTCGACGCCGACTCCGTCCTCGTCCTGCGCGGCTGCGGCCCCAAGGGCTACCCGGGCATGCCCGAGGTGGCCAACATGCCGCTGCCCACCAAGCTGCTCGAACAGGGCGTGCGGGACATGGTCCGGGTCTGCGACGGACGGATGAGCGGGACGGCGTACGGCACGGTCGTCCTGCACGTGGCACCGGAAGCCGCGGCGGGCGGACCCCTCGCCCTGGTCCGCACCGGTGACGTCATCAGCCTGGACGTCGAGGCCCGCCGTATCGACCTGGAGGTCCCCGCGGACGAACTCGCCGCCCGCACCCCGAACGCGGCCACGGTCGAGGGCTTCGCCGATCCGCGGCGAGGCTGGGAGCGGCTGTACGTCGACCATGTCCAACAGGCCGACAAGGGCGCCGACCTGGACTTCCTCGTCGGCTCCAGCGGCTCGGAGGTCAGCCGCGAGTCGCACTGATCGGGCCGGGACGGGCACCGGAACGCGGCGACCCGAGCCCCCTGTTAGGGTGCGCCGATGTCAACGATCAAGAAAGTCCAGATCACCTTCGACTGCGCCGAACCCGAGCGGGTCGCGCGCTTCTGGTGCGAGGTGCTGGGGTATGTCGTGCCGCCGCCACCGGACGGGTTCGCCACGTGGGACGACTTCGACCGCACACTGCCGCCGGAGCGGCAGGGGGCGTCGTTCGCCTGCGGCGATCCCTCCGGCGTGGGCCCGCGGCTGTACTTCCAGCGTGTCCCCGAGGGCAAGGTCGTCAAGAACCGGGTGCACCTCGACGTGCGGGTCGGGACCGGGCTGGTGGGGGAGGAGCGCCTCGCCGCCCTCGAAGCCGAGTGCGTACGGCTGGAGGCGCTCGGCGCGGTCCGCGTCCGTGTCCTGCTCGCCGACGAGCACAACGAGTCCTGCATCCTGATGCAGGACGTCGAGGGCAACGAGTTCTGTCTCGACTGATCACCCACCCGAAATCCAGTTGATGGACGCAGCCGTCGTCCAGGCCCGCTCGTGATCGTGTCCCCGGCCATCCGCGTCATGGGCGGAGGCCTGCGCGGATCCCGTCTCGTGGACGCCCTCTTGACGTGCGCCCCGGCCCGATCGACACTCACTTTGGGAATCCTAGTGAACAGGTAGGGAAACATGGGGCGCCTTGAGTCGGCCACCGGCCGAGTGAGCCGTACGTCTCGGCCGTCCCCTCTTCTGACCTCCCGCCGTCACATCGATCTGCTGCGGGTCTGCAGCGCGATCAGGCCCCTGGGCTGAGCCCCCGGCCGCATCCGCCCCGTTCCGCACCCGACTGGCACACCCCTGCCACCGCGCACGGGGACGGCCGCCGCCTCCTGCCCGACGACGCTTCCGCCGCGCGTACGTCTGCGCACCGACCCCCGGGGAGACCCATGTCCGTCACACCGCTCGCCCACGTCCCCACCACCCACCCGAGCCCCGCCTTCCGGGGCCGGATCGGCCAGGACGCGCGCAGCGGGCACTACGCCGTGCCGCGCCGCTACCGACTCCATCTGGCCGCCGCCTGCGCCGACGGCCTGCGCATCGCCGTCGTGCACAGCCTGCTCGGCCTCGACGACGTGTGTCCCGTGACCTTCCTCGACCCGGTCCCCGACTGTTCCGACGGGGGACACTCCGCACTGCGCCCGCTCTACGAGGCCAGCGCGCACCGGTACACCGGCGCGGCCGTCGCCCCGGTGCTCAGCGACGACTGGTCGGGGCGGATCGTCAGCACCCACGCCGCCGACATCACCCGCGACCTGGCCCGGCACTTCGGCTCCGGCCGTCCCGCGCTGTACCCGTGCGGCGCCGAGTCGGAGACCGAGGCCGTCGAGCGGATGTGCGGCGCCATCGGACAGGCCGCGCAGCGCGCCGGATCGGCGGGCGGCGAGGCGGACGAGCGTGCCGCCGCACTGGAGCAACTCCTGGACTCCCTCGGCTCCTTGGAACGCTGGCTGGTCGGACGCGACTACCTGATCCGGGATCACATCACCGCCGCCGACGTCGAGTTGTGGGTCACCCTGGTCCAGCTCGACACCGTGCACCGCCACCACCTGGACGCCGGAGCGGTGCAGCGCATCGCCGACCACCCCACCCTGTGGGCCTACGCCCGCCGTCTGGCCGCCCACCCGGCCTTCGGCACCCACCTCGACCTGGACGGCATCGCCCGCCGCCACCACGCCCGCTGTCGGGGCCTGGAGGCCGCCGGGGCCGCCGTACAGATTCTGGACTGGGCCGCGCACGCGGCGCGCAGCGCCTGACCGTTTCCGGACCGGGCCGCCCACGCGGCTCACAACGCCCGACCGTTTCACCTGATGGACCGGCTTGACAGCGGTTCGCACGACTGCCTTAACCTACGGGTCCATCAGGGCCCAGTTCCAGCCACGGGCCCACCAGGGTTCCGCGGGACCCCCGAGAACAGCGACGGTGACCGACATGTACGCAGCTCCCAGGACGGCCGCACGCCGTTCTCCGGGCTGCGTACGGCCGTACGGCGACCCCCTGGTCGCCAACCGGGCCGTCGACCTGCTGCGCGTGAGCAGCGCACTGTGTACCGCACCGGGCCGTGCCCGCTGTCGGGGCTGACGTTCCTTCCCAGCCCCCGCGTTCCTGACGAACACCGCGCCCGCGGTGTGCCGTTGTCCGCCCAGCCCCCGGTGCCCGTGCGTCACGTCCTCCCGCAGTAGGACGCCGTCGCCCGTCGTGTCCCAGGGGGTGACCCGACTCCGCCGGAGCCCCTCATGAGTGAACCCCCAGGCACCGCCGTGTCCGTGACCGAGGCACCGCCCCCGTCCGACACCGCGCCGAAGCCCCTCGCCGCACAGCGAGTTCTGCCGCTGCGGCGGCCGGGCCGCTGGATCGCCACCGCCGTCGTCCTGGTCCTGGCGGCCCAGTTCGTCCACGGCCTGGCGACCAACCAGTTCTACCAGTGGGACCGCTTCGGCTACTGGTTCCTGCGCCCGACCGTCCTCGACGGACTCCTCATCACCCTCGAAGTCACCGCCTACAGCGCGGTGTTGGGACTCCTGGGCGGCATCCTGCTCGCCCTGGCCCGGCTCTCGAAGAGCCCGGTGCTGCGCGCGGTGAGCTGGACCTACGTCTGGGCCCTGCGCTCGATCCCGCTCATCGTGGTCCTGCTCTTCCTCTACAACTTCTCCGCCCTGTACAAGACGTTGAGCGTCGGTGTCCCCTTCGGGCCGGCCTTCTTCTCCTTCGACGAGTCCCGGCTCGCCACCGACATGGTCATCGCCGTGATCGGCCTCAGCCTCAACGAGGCGGCCTACGCCGCCGAGGTGGTCCGCGGCGGCATCCTCTCCGTCGACCAGGGCCAGCACGAGGCGGCCTCCGCGCTGGGTCTGCCCAAGGGCTACCAGTTCCGCAGGATCGTCTTCCCGCAGGCCCTGCGCTCCATCACCCCGAACTACGTCAACCAGCTCATCGGCCTCATCAAGAGCACCTCGCTGGTCTTCTACGTCTCCCTGCTCGACCTGTTCGGCACCGTGCAGTCCATGGGCTCCACCTACCCCGGCGACATCGTGCCCCTGCTCCTGGTCGCCACCGTCTGGTACCTGATCCTCACCAGCGCGGTCTCCGTCGTCCAGTTCTACGTCGAGCGGCACTACGCCCGGGGCGCCACCCGCTCGCTGCCGCCGACCCCGATCCAGAAACTGCGGGCCTCCGTCACCGACCTCAGGGCCCGTGTCCGCAGGGAGACCGCGATATGACCGTCACCGACATCACCCCCGTCGCCCTCGAAGTGCACGGCGTGCACAAGTGGTACGGCTCCCACCGGGTCCTCGACGGCGTAGACCTGACCGTGCGCCCCGGCGAGGTCACCGTGATCCTCGGCCCGTCCGGCTCCGGGAAGTCCACCCTGCTGCGGGTCATCAACCACCTCGAGAAGCCGGAGATCGGCTACGTCAGCGTCAACGACGAGCTGATCGGCGTCCGACGCCAGGGCGAGCGGCTCAAGGAGCTCAGCGAGCGCGCCATCCTGACCCAGCGCAGCCGCATCGGGTTCGTCTTCCAGAACTTCAACCTCTTCCCGCACCTGACCGTCCTGGACAACGTGGCCGCCGCCCCGGTGGCGACCGGCAAGCTCGGCAAGGCGGAGGCCCAGGAGCTGGCCCGCGAACTCCTCGGCCGGGTCGGCCTGGCCGACAAGACCGGTGCCTATCCACGCCAGTTGTCGGGCGGCCAGCAGCAGCGCGTGGCCATCGCCCGCGCCCTGGCCCTGCGCCCCGGAGTCATCCTCTTCGACGAGCCGACCTCCGCCCTCGACCCGGAGCTCGTCGGTGAAGTCCTGTCCGTCATCAAGGACTTGGCGACCAGCGGCACCACCCTCGTCATCGTCACCCACGAGATCGGCTTCGCCCGCGAGATCGCCGACCGGGTCGTCTTCATCGACGGCGGCCGGATCGTCGAGCAGGGCCCGCCCACCGAGGTCCTCGACCGGCCCCAGCACGAGCGGACCAGGGACTTCCTCAGCAAGGTGCTGTGATCCCACCGCTCCCACGGACTCCCCCCACACGCACCACCCTTCACCTCTCTCATCGACCACCGAGGACGGACATGTCTGCCCACTTCACCCGACGCAGCCTGATACGCGGCATCACCGCGGCGACCGCGGTCGCCACTCTCGCCACCGGGCTCGCCGCCTGCGGTGGGGACAGCGACGCGGCAACCCAGACGGACGACAGCGCCGGCTCGGTCACCGTCGGCCGGCTCTCCAACGGCGCCGCCAAGGAGACCACCCTCAAGGTCGCCGAGGTCAAGTCCATCAGCGCCGGACTGCCCGACGCCGTCAAGAAGAGCGGCAAGCTCGTCATCGGCTCCGGCACCCTGCCCTCCGGCTCCCCGCCGCTGGGCTTCGTGGGCAGCGACCAGAAGACCCTCACCGGCTCCGAGAGCGACCTGGCCCGCCTGGTCGCCGCCGTCCTCGGCCTGAAGCCCGAGGTCAAGCGGTTCACCTGGGAGAACCTCTTCGTCGGCATCGACAGCGGCAAGGTGAACGTCGGCTTCTCCAACATCACCGACACCGAGGAGCGCAAGCGGAAGTACGACTTCGCCTCCTACCGCAAGGACGACCTCGCCTTCGAGACGCTCAAGTCCTCGAAGTGGACCTTCGACGGCGACTACGAGGCCCTCGCGGGCCAGACCGTCTCGGTCGGCGCCGGCACCAACCAGGAGCGGATCCTGCTGGAGTGGCAGAGCAGGCTGAAGAAGGAGGGCAAGAAGCTGACCATCAAGTACTTCCAGGACAGCCCGAGCACCTACCTCGCCCTCAACAGCGGCAAGATCGACTCCTACCTCGGCCCCAGCCCGAACCTCTCCTACCACGTCACCCAGACCGCGAGCACGCCCAGCCCGACGAAGATCGCGGGCCAGTACTCCGGTGCCGGTGAGTCGCTCCAGGGCCTGATCGCCGCGACCACGAAGAAGGACAGCGGCCTCGCCAAGCCGCTGGCCGACGCGATCAACTACCTGATCGACAACGGCCAGTACGCCAAGTGGCTCGCCGCGTGGAACCTCTCCAACGACGCCGTCACCAAGTCGGAGATCAACCCGCCCGGGCTGCCGCTCACCAACTCCTGACGCCCACTCAGGAAGCCTGACACATCCACCGGTTGACTCGGGAAGGGACTCCGCCTCCGTGGCCCAGCAGATCGACGTCCGCGGAGGCGGAGCCTCCCTGAGATCCGCCGCACCCGACTTCTCCGTCCTCGACAACGCCGTATGGGCGGCCCTCACCGGCCCGCACGCCCACCTCGCCGAACGCGTCGGCCGCGCCGCCCGCTACCCGCACGACGTCTACGCCTTCGCCGCCCTCGCCGATGCCGGCGACCCGGCCGCCTGGGCCGACCTGCACACCCTCGTCGGCCCCGCAACGACCGTACGGATCAAGCCCGTCGAGCAGGTCCCGGACGGGTGGGAGATCGTCGGCGGGGGAGTGGGCGTCCAACTCGTGGGCACCGCGCTGCGGGCCGAACCCGCCGCCGAGGCGGTACGGCTCGGACATGCCGACGTGCCCGAGATTCTTGACCTGGTCGCCCGTACCAGGCCCGGCCCCTTCCTCAAGCGGACCGTAGACCTCGGCACGTACCTCGGCATCCGGGACCGGGGGCGCCTGATCGCCCTCGCCGGTGAGCGGCTGCGCCCGCCCGGCTGGACCGAGATCAGCGCGGTCTGCACCGACCCGGCGTATCGCGGCCGGGGTCTGGCCACCCGGCTGGTCCGCGCGGTCGCCGCCGGGATCCGGGAGCGCGGCGACACGCCGTTCCTGCACGCGGCGGCGGACAACACCAACGCCATCCGGCTCTACGAGTCGATCGGCTTCACCCTGCGCCGCCGCTCGCCCATCCTTCTCGTCCGCAGTCCAGGAACAACCCGCGAGACCACCGCGTTGTGACTCACGACGAGATCCGCCGGGCGCCTTCGCGCGCCCCGAAGGAGGAGGTGACGGGCGTGACCGCGACGCTCCGCTCCGCCCACCTCCACTCCCGGCCGCACATCGATCTCCAGCGCGTGTCTGCCGCGCTGTGTTGTTCCTGACCCGTCTGCTGCCCCCGCCGCCGCGCCCCCACCCTTGCGGGCCGGCCTTTCGTACGGATCTCCAGGAAGGCACCTGCTCGTGTCCCCTTCTTCTTTGCATCTTGCTGTCGCTCTGGACGGCACCGGCTGGCACCCGGCTTCCTGGCGGGAGCCGGTGGCCCGGCCCGGTGAGCTGTTCACCGCCGGTTACTGGGCGGATCTGGTCGCCGAGGCCGAGCGCGGCCTGCTGGACTTCGTGACCATCGAGGACGGGCTGGGCCTGCAGTCCTCGCACCTGTTCGATGCGGACGAGCGCACCGACCAGGTCCGCGGACGGTTGGACGCGGTGTTGATCGCCTCGCGGATCGCGCCGCTGACCCGGCACATCGGGCTGGTGCCGACCGCGGTGGTCACGCATACCGAGCCGTTCCATCTGTCCAAGGCGATCGCCACCCTGGACTATGTCAGTACCGGGCGTGCGGGGGTGCGGGTGCAGGTCAGTGCCCGGCCCGGTGAGGCGGCGCACTTCGGCCGGCGCAGCATCCCGCGCATCGAGGCCTACGACAGCCCCCAGGCCCATGAGCTGGTCACCGACTTGTTCGAGGAGGCGGCGGACTGGGTGGAGGTGGTGCGCCGGCTGTGGGACAGCTGGGAGGACGACGCGGAGATCCGGGATGCGGCCAGCGGGCGGTTCATCGACCGGGACAAGCTGCACTACATCGACTTCGAGGGCCGGCATTTCAGTGTCAAGGGCCCCTCCATCACGCCGCGGCCGCCGCAGGGACAGCCCCTGGTCACCGCCCTCGGGCATCAGAGCGTGCCCTATCGGCTGATCGCCCGGCAGGCGGACGTCGGCTACATCACCCCGCACGACGGCGACCAGGCGCGGGCGATCGTGGCGGAGATCCGCGCGGAACAGGAGGCGGCCGGACGCGCGGGTGAACTCCTGCATGTCTTCGGGGACTTGGTGGTCTTCCTGGACGAGGACCCGGCCGAGGCGGCCGCCCGCCGGGACCGTCTGGACACGCTGGCGGGGGAGCCGTACACCAGTGACGCCCGGATCTTCACCGGCACCCCCTCGCAACTCGCCGACCTGCTGGCCGAGTTGCAGGCGGCAGGCCTCACCGGTTTCCGGCTGCGGCCCGCCGTTTTGGGTCATGACCTGCCCGGGATCACGCGCGGGCTGGTTCCCGAGCTCCAGCGCCGGGGCCTCTTCCGCACCGCCTACGAGGCGGACACCCTGCGCGGCCTGCTGGGTCTGGCCCGCCCCGCCAACCGCTATGCCGCGTCCGTCTGAGCCGGAGGGATCCCGCCACCATGTCCAAGCCCTTGAAGCAGATTCACCTGGCCGCGCATTTCCCGGGCGTCAACAACACCACCGTGTGGAGCGACCCGGAGGCCGGCAGTCACATCGAGTTCGACTCCTTCGCGCACTTCGCGCGCACCGCCGAACGCGCCAAGTTCGACTTCCTGTTCCTCGCCGAGGGCCTGCGCCTGCGCGAACAGGGCGGAAAAATATACGACTTGGACGTGGTGGGCCGCCCCGACACCTTCACCATCCTGGCCGCGCTGGCCGCCGTCACCGAGCACCTCGGGCTGACCGGGACCATCAACTCCACCTTCAACGAGCCCTACGAGGTGGCCCGCCAGTTCGCCAGCCTCGACCATCTCTCCGGGGGCCGCTCGGCGTGGAACGTGGTCACCTCCTGGGACGCCTTCACCGGCGAGAACTTCCGCCGCGGCGGCTTCCTCCCGCAAAGCGAGCGCTACTCGCGTGCCCGGGAGTTCCTGGCCACCACCCAGGAACTCTTCGACTCCTGGACCGGTGAGGAGATCCTCGCCGACCAGGCTGCGGGGGTGTTCCTGCGCGATGCGAAGGCGGGCTCCTTCGTCCACTCCGGGCAGCATTTCGACATCCACGGCCAGTTCAACGTGCCGCGCTCCCCGCAGGGCCGCCCGGTCATCTTCCAGGCCGGTGACTCCGAGGAGGGCCGCGAGTTCGCCGCCTCCTCCGCCGACGCCATCTTCAGCCGCTACGCCACCCTCACCGAGGGCCAGGCCTTCTACACCGACGTCAAGGGCCGTCTCGCCAAGTACGGGCGCCGCCCGCAGGAGTTGCTGATCCTGCCCGCCGCGTCCTTCGCGCTGGCCGACACCGACGCCGAGGCCGAGGAACTCGCCCGGACCGTGCGCCGCCAGCAGGTCAGCGGCGCCACCGCGCTCAAGCACCTGGAGTTCGTGTGGAACCGGGACCTGTCCTCGTATGACCCGGAAGGGCCGCTGCCCGACATCGATCCCCTGGTGAGCGAGGAGCACATCTCGCGCGGCCGTGCTCAGGTGCGGATGTACCGGGACCCGCTGGCCACCGCCCGCGAGTGGCGTGAGCTGGCCGAGGCCAACAAGTGGTCCATCCGCGACCTGGTCATCAACACCGGCAACCGGCAGAACTTCATCGGCTCGCCCGCCACCATCGCCCGCACCATCAACGACTACGTCCAGGCCGACGCCAGCGACGGCTTCATCCTGGTCCCCCACATCACCCCCACCGGCCTGGACGCCTTCGCCGACCAGGTCGTCCCCCTCCTCCAGGAACAGGGCGTCTTCCGCACCGACTACGAAGGCCCCACCCTGCGCCACCACCTCGGCCTGGCCCACCCCGACGACACCCGCACCGCACACCGGGCGGCCTCATGACGTGAGACCCCCGCGTCACTCCTCCCAGTCGAGCTGATGCTCGGGCGTACCCACCGACCGCCCGTACGCCACCGCTTCGGCGCGGCCGCGCTCGTCGCCGCGCCGATGGCGGAACACCTTCCCGGCGAACACGACCACGCGCTCGTCCCCGGCGACGAAGTCGGCGTACCAGCCGAGCTCCGGCTCCAACGCGTCGGCCAGCGCGTCCGCGAGCGCGCCGACGTCCTCACCGTCGCTCTCCCACTCGACGAGGGTCCACACCGCCGGCTGGCCCGCGCTCACGCCGTCGACCGCGATCCTGCCGACCTTCCGCAGCCGTAGTCCGCGCGGCTCGAACACCGCACCGGTCCGCAGGCTCTCTCCGATGACGTATCCGCTGATCACGTGCCGTCTCCCTACTGCTCCGGGGCTTCCCGCAAGACGCTACGACCGGATGACTGACATCCTTTGTCAGTCATACGTCGATGAGGTGATCGCCCGATGCGAGCGGACCGGCTGCTGTCCCTCCTGCTCCACCTCCAGTCCCGTGGGCAGATGACGGCCCGTCAACTCGCCGTGGAGCTGGAGGTGTCGGTCCGTACCGTCTACCGGGACCTGGAGGCGCTGGGCGCGGCGGGGGTACCGGTGGTGGCGAGCGGTGGTCCGGGCGGTGGCTGCCGTCTGATGGAGGGCTGGCGCAGTCCGCTGCTCGGCATCAGCGCGGAGGAGGCGACGGCGCTGCTGGCGGTCGCCTCCGGCAGTGGCCCGCTGGAGCGCATCGCGCTGGGCGACGCGCTGGCCCAGGCCCGCCTGAAACTCCTGGCGGCTCTGCCGGCGGCGGGCCGCGAGCAGGCGAACACCACCGCGAGCCGCTTCCACATCGACACCCAGGCCTGGTTCAAGCCGACCGAACCGGTACCGCAGCTGGCCGTGCTGGTGGACGCCGTACGGCAGGACAGGCGCCTGCGGCTGACGCACGCGAGCCGCGCGGGCGTGACGCGGGCGGTGGACCCCCTGGGCCTCGTCGCGAAGGCGGGCGTCTGGTACCTGGTCGTGCGGTCCGACCGGGGCATCCGCACCCACCGGGCGTCGAGGATCACGGCGGCGGAGCTGCTGCCGGAGTCCTTCGTCCGCCCCGCCGACTTCGACCTGTCGGCCCACTGGGCCGACTGGACAGCCGAGTTCGAGGCGAGCCTGGACCAACTCGCCGTGACCGTGCGGCTGTCGGCGGCGGGCCTCGCCGCCCTTCCGCAGGTCCTCGGCGACACCGGATCGGCGGCACGGGCGACCCCGGACCCGCAAGCACCCGGCTGGCACCGCCTGGTCCTGCACTTCGACGACCGGAAGGCCTCCTGCCGCCGGCTGCTCGGCTTCGGCCCGGACGCCGAGGTCCTCGAACCGACGGACGTCCGGCGGGAGTTGGCGGAGACCGCCCGCCGCACCGCCGCCCGCTACGACGACCCCGGCCCCGCCCCTGCCGCCGTCACCCGCGATCCGCCCTGAGGACCGCCTCGACCAGCGGACCGAGCGAGTCCTCCGGCTGCTGCCCGGCGGTGTCGACCACCAGGCGGTCCCGGTGCCACGGCTCGTAGTCCCGTCCGAGGATCTGCTCCCAGTCGGGCAGCGGCAGGTCGGGGATGTCCACGGAGCGTGAACTCGCGCGGCTGCGGTGTTCGTCCGGATCGGAGCACACGACCTCCACCTCCAGGACGGGCACACCGGCCCGCACGGCGGCATCGCGCCAGGCGTCACGCGTCACGGCCAGCGGGTTGACCGACTCGGCGATCACGGTGTGCCCCTGCCGCAGCTGCTCCTCGGCGAGGGCGTACCCCACGACATAGCCCACCGGCCCCACGGGATGCCGCGCCAGTCCGGAACGGACGATCGCCTGCTCGATGGTGTCGACCCGCAGATGGACCCCGCGCGTCCTGGCCGCCAGGAGCCGCGCCAGCGTGGTCTTGCCGGTGGCGGGGAGCCCGCCGATGACGATCAGCATGCCCCCCACTCTCGCACTCGGCGCCCCGCCGAACGCCGTGCGGCCGGGAGTACGTATCCCTCCCCCGAAGGTTACGTACTCCCGGCCATCCCCCGGCGCCGGACAGTGGTCCAGCCTCGTCCATGTGCGGCCTGTCCGTGCTGTGTCACCAGCACATGACCGCGGTTTCCCCCGAACCCCACGCGGAGTACAGGCGCACACGGACGAAGTAGCGGCGGCCCTTCACGAGACGGGCCCTGAGCGTGGCGTTGTGCGGGGTGCCTCCGTCGTCGTGGCCGGTGAGGAAGCGGGCTTCTCCGTCCCGTTCCTCGAAGACCACGACGACGGTGTCGCTGTCGCCGAAGGTGCCCACGGTGTACTCGCGGGTCTCCGGCGGTTCCACGGTGAAGTCGGCCTGCTCGCCCGGGCCGAGCCCGAGCGGCGCGGACCGGAAGGGCACCAGCGCCGGCGGCCGGACCGGTTCGGTCGGCGGGTACCAGCGCAGGACGTACTCCTTGTCGGCGGCGGACAGGGTGCCGGGCGGGTTGAGGCCCGCGCGGAACTGCTCCGGCTCCAGGATCAGCCCCGCCTCGAAGGGATACTCCATGATCGACTGCGGGTCCCAGACGGAGCCGTTGACCTCGTCCGGGTCGAGCTTGCGCAGGATGTTGAAGAACGTCCGGTCCCGGCTCCAGAAGTTCGGCGGGCCCGCCAGATCGGCGTACACGGCCTCGTCGTCCCAGTGGATCCCGGCGAACGGACTCTGGTGCTCGTGGAGCATGCCGAGCGCGTGCCCGATCTCGTGCAGGGCCGTCCCGCGCTCCCCTGGCGCGGTCAGGTCCCAGCCGAAGTTCATGGTGCGCTCGTTCACCCCGACCCGCAGGGCGTCCTTGCCCACGGTCGACCAGGATCCGTCGCCGAGCTGGAACCCGATGCGCAGTTCTGCCTCCGAGCGGTCGCCGACCTCGGTGAAGCGCACCCCGATACCGAGGCCCTGCCACTCCTGGAAGCACTCGCGCACCACGTCCCGCTGCTCCTTGGCGCCCACCCACGACACCCGCCGGGACTGCCCGGTCCCCGGAACAGGAATGACCGACCCGTCGGTGTCGCCGTCGAAGAAGCAGTAGTGCAGAACGGTGCTGTTGACCCACATCCGACCGCCGCCGATCAGCGCGCTCAGCCGCTCGGCGGCCAGCCCCGGAGCGAACGCCGGAGCCGACTGCTGCGCGAGGGAGCAGTAGCGTGCGGTCATGGGTTTCAGCGTGCCGTCGGGCGTCCGGGGGCGCCTGAGTCGGGGGCTACTCAAGTCCCCCTGTATCAGACCTGAGTAGCGGTGCTCTTGCTTCCGTGACGACATTCGAACGGGACGCGAAGACCCTGGAGCTGCCCTGGCCGTTCACCGGGCGTCAGGATGAACTGGAGCTGATCCGCGGGTCGGTGGCGGGGGGCCGGCACGGCATCGTGGTGACCGGACCGGCGGGGCGGGGCAAGACCCGGCTGGTCACGGAGGCGGTGCGGGGCACCGACTGCGCCAGGGCGGCGGGCACGCCCGAGACCCAGGGCCTGCCGTTCGCCGCCTTCGCGCACCTCCTCCCGGAGACGGTCTCCCTGCACCGTGCGGTCCAACTGCTGTCCGGTGTACGGCTGTTGCTGGTCGACGACGCCCATCTGCTCGACGACGCCTCGGCCGCCCTGGTCCACCAGCTCGCCGTGCACGGCCGCACCCGGCTCCTGGTCGTCGCCACCGACGGAACGCGGGCGCCTGGCGCGATCTCCCGGCTGTGGACCGGTGAACTGCTGCCGCGCCTCGCCCTGGAGCCGCTGCCGCGCGAGGAGACCGCCCAGTTGCTGGCGGCCGGCGCGGGTGGCCTGGAGGCCCTCACCGTCAACCGGCTGCACCGCCTGAGCCAGGGCGATCTGCGGCTGCTGCGCGAACTCGTGGGCGCGGTGCGCGAGCAGGGGCTCCTCAAGCGCGTCGGGGACACGGCCGAGTGGGAGTGGCGGGGCCCGGTGCCGGTCACCGCGACCGTGCGCGAACGCACCGCGGACCTCCTGGAGCGCACCGGTCCCGGTGAGCGCGAGGCCCTGGACCGCCTGGCGTTCGGCGAGCCGCTTCCCGCGGACGCCGACACGCTCGACCTCGCCGCGCTCGAAGCCCTGGAGGCCGACGGCCTGGTCCACGTCGACGACCACGGCGCCGCGCGCCTCGTCCACTCGCTCCACGGCGCCGTACTCCGGTCGGTGGCCGGCCGCCTCCGGGCCCGCCGCCTGACCCGCACCCCGTCCGACCGCACGGCCGCCGCCCTGGAGACCGAGACGGCCACGCTGACCCGGGCGATCGCCGAGGCGGACGTACGGGCCGTACCGGCCCCGGTGGGGGAGTGGCTCGTGGCCGAGGGCACCGGCATCCCGGCCCCCCACGCCGCCGCCCGAGCCCGCTTCGCCCGCCTGCGCGGCGAACTCCGAGAGGCCACGGCCTGGTCAAGAGAGGGCCTGCGCACCACCCCGGACGACCCCTCCTGCCGACTCGAACTCGCCCTGGCGACGGCACAGTCGGGGGAGCCGGGATCGGTGGTGGCCCCCTCAGCCGGCGCAGCCACCTGGGGGGCCGTTGCCCATGGTGATCTCGGTGCCGCTCTCGACGCGGTCGGTGCGGAGCCGTACGACGCCGTCCGGCTCGGTGCGCCCGAACGGGCCGGCGGCAGGCTGACCGGGGTCTTCGCCGCGCATGCCGACGCGCTCGCGCTCGGCGACGGGCCCGGACTCGACCGTGCGGCCCGGGCCCTGGAGGAGCGCGGTTTCCTGCTGTTCGCGGCGGAGGCGTACGCCCAGGCCGTGCGGGCGCACCGCGACCCCGGCGCGGCCCGCACCTCACGCACCCGGGCCGTCGCGCTGGCCCGCCGCTGCCAGGGGGCCCGCACCCCCGCCCTCGCGGGGCTGGTCCTCGGTGAACTCACCGCCCGCCAGCGGCAGGTCGTCACCCTCGCCGCCGCCGGGCTGACCAACCGCCAGATCGCGGACAAGCTCACCCTGTCGATCCGGACCGTCGGCAACCACCTCTACAGCGCGTACACCCGCCTCGGCGCGAGCGACCGCGACGCGCTGCCGTGCCTGGTGGAGCTGCCCGAGGCACAGCCGGCCTGAGCCGGACACCGGACCGGGGCGGTCTGACCCCCAGTATTCGGGGGAGGGGTCAGGCCGCCCCCACACGCGTCGAGCACCCCTGACGCGTCACGCCGCCCCGAACGCCGAGAACGCCCACCCCGTCGCCTGATGCACCGAGTCCCCCGGCAGCGCGGCCCGCGCGTCCCGCAGCGCCTCCGCCATCGACGCCCCCGCACCGAGCCCCTTGTGCAGCGCGAGCATCAACGGCACCACCGCCTCGTCGTTGACCGGCGCACTGCACGCCACCACCCCCGCGGTCCCCAGCGGCAGCAACGCCGTGACCAGGCCGAGCAGTTCGTCCGCGCCGACCGACGCGAACCGCGCGGTGTCGCAGCAGGACAGGATGATCCGGTACGGGCTGCGGTCCAGGCGCTCGAAGTCATGGACGATCAGCGGCCCGTCGGCCATCCGCAACGACGAGAACAGCGGGCTGTCCGCACGGAACGTGCCGTGCGCCGCGATATGGGCCAGCGCCGCCCCGTCCAGTTCCTCCAACACCCGCGGCACACGCGCCTCGTCGTGCTCCAGAACGGTCGCGGAGCCGTGGCGTCCGGCGAGTTCCGGCACCTCGGCGCCGCCCGTCGCCAGCCCCGGCCCGCGCACGAGCACCTGACGTCCGCCGCCCGGCGGTGCGGTCTCGCGCGCCCGCAGCCAGCTGCTGGCCGACGGTGACACGCTGAACACCCGTTCCCGCAGCGACGGCAGCAGCGCCCACGGCACCCGGTGCAGCCGCCCCGGCGGCACCACCACGACCGGCCCGGAGCCGAGCTGCGCCGCGGCCGGGCCGAGCAGCAGCTCCTCCAGCCGCCGCCCCGCCGCCTCCACCACCGGAAGCCGCGCCTCCGCACCCGGGTGCGCGAGCCGCCGCAGCCCCGCCTGGACGTGCTCCGCCTCGCGCTCCGCGTCGGCCAGCAGCCCGCCCTCGAACCGCCGCACCCGCCCCTGCCCGCACAGCAGCACCTGCACCCGCCCGTCGAGCACGGCCAGTTCGACCAGTCGTACGTCGTCACCGAGCCGGGCCAGCAGCCGGACCGGGTCGAAGCGGTAGCCGTCGCCGGGCGCGTCGCCGCGGATGTGGTGGGTGCGGGAGCGGATCTCCCGCTCCAGGCGCCGCTGTTCACGCTCCAGCGTCGGCACCGGCCGCCCCTCCATCCGGGCCGCCTCCGCCCGCGCGGCGATCTCCCGGAACGCGGTCAGATCGCTGAGCAGCCCGGGGTCGGCCGGCGGACGGGTCGGCGGGGCGGACAGCGCGGTGGCCCGCCAGCGCTCGCTCCACACCAGCAGCCGGCGCGGCCCGCCCGAGGCGAGCGAGGCCCGCGCGGCCAGTGCGGCGAGCTCCGCGCCCTGAGCGGTGGCCCGTGCCCTGAGCTCCGAGGCGCCCAGGGTCGTCCGGTGGTCGTCGAGCACGTCCAGGCCCCGGCGGCAGGCCTCCAGGACCCGCCGGTCGGAGCCCACGGCCCGCGCCCACAGCGCCCGGGCCGCCCAGCCCGTCATCCGCCCCAGCGGCGGCCCGCTGTGCCGGCTGCGCGCGGCGATCTCCAGATGCCGCTGGGCGTCCTCGCGCCACCCCAGGTCCAGCGCGATCCGGCCCGCCAGCAGCGAGGCCTCCGGGGCGGCGGGCGCGCCGAAGGAGGCCAGCCGCTCCGCGACCGCCGCCGCGTCCGCGACCAGCCGCCCCGAGCCGCGTCCGGCCGCGACCCGCGCCTCGATCAGCACCAGCCGGGCATGCGTCTCCCACCAGGTGCGCCGCTGCCCCGCGAACAGCCGTACGGCCAGGTCGGCACGGGCGATCGCGGTGTGCGGGTCGCCTTCGAGGCGGGCCGCCCGCGCGGCGGCGAGCAGCAGCTCCGCCTTGAGCGTGGACTGCCCGCCGATCCCGTCCAGGACCTTGATCGCCGCGTCCGCCTCCGCGAGCGCCTCCCGGGCGAGCCCGGCCGCCATCAGGACCTCGCAGCGCCGGATGGTGAGCATGAACGTCGGCGTGCCGAGCTTGGCGTACCGCTCCTGCGCCTCGTCCAGCAGCCGCAGCGCGGCCGGGATGTCCCCCGACCGGTAGGCGGCAAGGCCCCGGCTCTCCACCGCGTCGGCCTTGTCGTGCTCCTGGCCCGTGGTGTCCCACAGCGCCTCCGCCGCCGTGAAGTCGGCATCCGCCCGCTCCACCGCCCCGAGCGCCAGATGCACGGTGGCCCGCAGGGTCAGCGCCCGCGCGGTCCAGATCACGTCGTCGGCCTGCCGCAGCACCGGAACCGCCCGCCGTACGTCCTCCAGCGCCGCCCGGTGCTGTCCCAGCACCCAGGACGCGTAGGCCCGCCGGAACAGCACCCGCGCGCGGGTGTGCCCACTGCCGACCTCGACACCCCGCTCCAGCGCCGCGAGCCCCTGCCGGGTACGCCCCGCGTGCACCAACGCCACCCCGAGCGCGGCCAGTACGTCCGCCTCCCGGTCGGCCGACTCCGAGCGCGCCGCGAGGTCACGGGCCCGGCGCAGATGCTCCAGCGCGATCCGCATGTCGCCCCAGTCCCGCTGCCAGATGCCGATCACCTGGTGGGCCACCGAGGCGTGCAGCGGTGAGGGATCCGAGCCGAGCACTTCCTCCGCCCTCGCCAGCGCCTGGTTGGGTGCGGCGAACACCATCGGCAGAAGTTCGAGAACCGAGTCGCTTCCCGCTGTCACTCAAAGGATGGTAGTGGCCCAGGTGGCGGGCCACACCGGTTTGTCGCTGTATCAATCACCGGACCCGCGGCTCTGACTGACGACCGCCGCCCCAGTGGGAGGACACGCCATGGCACCTCAGCGATTCCACGAGCAGTTCGACCAGATCCAGCGTTCGATGCCGGACGTCCCGCTGGCCCTCGGACCCGACGACGCCTCGGAGTTCATCTACGAGAAGGGTGTCGTGCTCGCCCGCGACGGCCGCGACGCGGCGCTCGTCGAGGAGACCGTCCGCAGCCACTTCACCGCGGCGACCGGTCTGACCGGCGACTACGTGCGCCGCGACAGCCCGGAGACCAACCGCTCCGGCATCACCCGGATCAAGGTCGGCGACCCGGGCCACGGCGACCGGCGCGGCGACCGCGCCGTCACCCACGCCCTGCGCGCCATGAGCGAGCGCGAGGGACGCGCCGGGCGCCGGATCGTCAGCCGCAACCACGTGGTCTCCATCGCGGTCAACTCCTGCCCCGGCGACGAGCCGGTGCCCGCCTCGCTCAGCCAGGGCACCAACCCGGCCCCCGCGGAAGCGGGTTACGACCCCGACACCTCGGTCGGCGTCCTCGTCGTCGACAACGGCCTCACCCACGACCACGCGCTCGTCCCGCTGCTCGCCCACGTCGAGGGCGACCTGCACGGCACCGAGACCGACGCGGCCGGCAACCTCCTCCAGTACGTCGGCCACGGCACCTTCATCGCCGGTGTGCTCGCGGCGGTCGCGCCCAACACCGACATCGTCGTCCGCAACACCCTCAACGACGCGGGCGCCATCCTGGAGTCCGAGCTCGGCGAGCGGCTCTTCGACGCGGTCGCCGACGGCTGGCCCGACATCATCAGCCTCTCCGCGGGCACCTCCAACGGCCGTACCGACGGACTCGTCGGCATGGACGCCTTCATGCAGGAACTGCGCGCCCACGGCACCCTGTTGGTCGCCGCCGCCGGCAACAACTCCAGCGCCAGCCCCTTCTGGCCCGCCGCCTACGCCGACCTGCCCGACTACCGGGACGTCGTCCTGTCGGTCGGCGCGCTGCGCGGGGACGGCGAGTTCGGCGCCTGCTTCAGCAACCACGGCTCCTGGGTGAAGGTCTACGCCCCCGGCGAGCGCCTCACCAGCGCCCTCACCGGCTTCGACGCGCCGGTGCCGTACGCGTACCAGCACTCCACCTACGACGCCTGCCGGTACGGCTTCACCTACGTGTGCACCTGCCAGTCCCCGTCCCACATCGGTGTGTTGAGCGAGGACGGCACCACCGCCAAGCCGGACCAGGTGATGTTCGAGGGGTACGCGCACTGGAGCGGCACCTCCTTCGCCACCCCGGTCGTCGCAGGTCTGGTCGCCGCCCACATGACCGCGAACAAGGAGACCGACCCGCGTGCCGCCCGGCAGCAACTGCTCGCCGGCAACACGCAGTTCGCGGAAGTGCGCGGGGCGCACGTACCGGCGCTTCGGCCGGCCGGCTGGCGCCCGGTGCCGGTGGTGCAGCGCCCGGTCGGGGCGTGAGGGCCGGAGTGGTCCCTTCCACGGCGTACGATGACTTGCCGTACACGAGGGGTGGGACCGTGGACCGAGCAGATGTCGGTGCGCTGGTCCAGTCCGCCGTCGACGGCGACGCGGCGGCCTGGAAAGCGCTCGTGGAAGGGCTGAGCCCACTGGTGTGGTCAGTGGTGCGCTCACACCGGCTCTCCGACGCCGACGCACACGAGGTGTACCAGACCGTCTGGTTCCGTTTCGCCCAGCACCTGGGGCGGATCCGGGAACCCGACAAGGCCAAGTCCTGGCTGGCCAGCACCGCGCGCCACGAGTGCCTGAAGGTGCTCAAGAGCTTAAGGCGGCTGACCGTCACGGACGATCCGCAACTGCTTGACCGGATCAGCGAGGACCGTACGCCCGAGCAGTCCCTCATCGACTCCGAGGAGGCCGCCGCGCAGAGCGAACGGGTGCGGCACCTGTGGCAGGAGTTCGAGGAACTCGGCGACCGCTGCCGGCAGTTGCTGCGGATCCTGATGGCGTCCCCGAAACCCGGCTACCAGGAGGTGTCCGCCGCCCTGGGGATCGCGGTGGGCAGCATCGGACCACTGCGCCAGCGCTGCCTGAGGCGGCTGCGGGCGCGGCTCGAAGCCCGGGGGGCGGTATGAGCGACCACGACGACTTCGACGACATCTTCGCCGAAGAGGCCCTGCCGGACGAGGAATTAACCCTGGACCTGCTGGAGGAGGAGCTCCGGCAGGCCACCGCCATCCTGGACCCGGTGCCGCCGGCCCTGCGGCAGATCGCCGTCGAGGCGTTCGCGCTGCACGACCTGGACAGCCGTATCGCCGAACTGTCCTTCGACTCGGTGGTGGACGCGATCCCGGTGCGGGGAGCCTCGGCGGCACCCCGGATGCTCACCTTCCACGCGGGCGAGGTGACGGTCGACGTCGAACTCACCGCGCAGGGCCTGATGGGGCAGGTGCTGCCGCCTTGTTCGGCCCGGATCGAGGTGCTCAGCGGCCCCCGGGCGGGTGCGCCGCTCACCACCGACGACATGGGGCGCTTCACCTCGGACGCGTCCCCGACCGGTCCCTTCGCGCTACGGCTGCGGACCGGCGGGCAAGTGATCGTCACCGACTGGCTGACCGTCTGATCCGGACGGGGGCGGGCCTGCTCCGCCCCCGTCCGTGGCGGGGTCAGCGCAGGGCGTCCACGAGAATGGCCAGCGCTTGTGCGAGCCTGTCCAGCCCTGGCCCGGCGGGGCCGCCCGGCTCGGTCATGTACGTGTCGCGGCGGATCTCCACCATCAGGGCGCTCACCCGGGGATCACGGCCGTAGAACTCCAGCGGCACGTACGTCCCGCTGAACGGGCTGTCCAGACCGGCCTCCCCGAACGCCTTCCGGGCCGCGGCGACCAGCTCGGGCGGGGTGTGGAAGGAGTCGGTCCCGAGGCAGACGGGCGGTCGGGGGCCCTCGCCGTGCAGTTCGTAGGGCAGCGGCGCGCTGGGATAGGAGTGCACGTCGATGATCACGGCCCGCCCGACCGCGGCGAGCCGTCCGGCGACGGCGTCGCTCATGGCGCGGGCGTACGGCCGGAAGTAGCGGTCGATGAGCGGCTCGGGGTCGGTGTCCGCGGGCCGGAGTTCCTCGCGGTGCGTGGTCCGTGTGTACACGGCCCCCATCCCCACGGCCAGCATCTCCTCCCGCTCGTCGGGAAACCGCTCCGGATCGACGACGAGCCGGGACAGCCGGTTCACGAACCGCCACGGGGTGCTGCGGGCCAGCCCGGCCGCGACCGCGGCGAGCTCCGCCGTGTGAGCGTCGACGATGTGATCGAGCTCCCGCTCCAGCGCGGGACCGTCCAGTAGAATCCCCGCCCGCACGTCGGCGGGTATCTCCCGCGCGGAGTGCGGCACATGGAGAATCACCGGCGAATCCTCGGCACCGGGCAGAAGATCGAAAGAGGTCATGCGGCTGCTCCCGGGGCGTTGTCGGTGGAGGGGTGGGCGCCTAGGGGGTGCCGGGTTCTGTTGGCGGGCGGGTGCGGGGCCGTTGTGGCTGGTCGCGCAGTTCCCCGCGCCCCTGGGGGTGCAGGTGGTCTGCGCCATAGCGGCACTCTTGGTCAGCTTTGCCACGACGGGTACGTGCCCTGTACGACCTGCCCCGCCCCCCTCGGGACCGCCTCCGCCCCGGTCGGACCGAAGGCGACCGGGGCGGAGGGCAGGTGGCTGGGCCCGTAGGGGGCCGCGTCAGCTGAGAGACGACAGGGTTTCGTTCCATGTGGGCGACGGGCGCATGACCTTTGCGGCCTTCGCCGGGTCGGGCTGGTAGTAGCCGCCGATGTCGGCCGGGTTGCCCTGGACGGCGTTCAGCTCGGCGACGATCTTCTGCTCGTTCGCGGCGAGCGTCTCGGCGAGCGGGGCGAAGGCCTTCGCCAGGTCCGCGTCGTCGGTCTGCGAGGCCAGCTCCTGGGCCCAGTACAGGGACAGGTAGAAGTGGCTGCCGCGGTTGTCGATGCCGCCGACGCGACGGGTCGGGGACTTGTCCTCGTTGAGGAAGGTCGCCGTGGCGCGGTCCAGGGTGTCGGCCAGCACCTTCGCGCGGGAGTTGCCGGTGAAGTCGGCGTACTGCTCGAGCGAGGGGACCAGCGCGAAGAACTCACCGAGGGAGTCCCAGCGCAGGTAGTTCTCCTTGACCAGCTGCTGGACGTGCTTGGGGGCGGAGCCGCCGGCGCCCGTCTCGAACAGACCGCCGCCCGCCATCAGCGGGACCACCGACAGCATCTTGGCGCTGGTGCCCAGCTCCAGGATCGGGAAGAGGTCGGTGAGGTAGTCACGCAGGACGTTGCCCGTCACCGAGATGGTGTTCTCGCCGCGGCGGATGCGCTCCACCGACAGCTTGGTCGCCTCGACCGGCGCGAGGATCCGGATGTCCAGGCCCTCGGTGTCGTGCTCCGGCAGGTACGCGTTGACCTTGGCGATCAGGTTGGCGTCGTGCGCACGGGTCTCGTCCAGCCAGAACACCGCCGGGTCGCCGGTGGCGCGGGCGCGGGTGACGGCCAGCTTCACCCAGTCCTTGATCGGCGCGTCCTTGGTCTGGCAGGCGCGGAAGATGTCACCGGCCGAGACGGTCTGCTCGATCAGCACATTGCCGGCCTGGTCGACGAGACGCACCGTACCGGTGGTGGCGATCTCGAAGGTCTTGTCGTGGGAGCCGTACTCCTCGGCCTTCTGCGCCATGAGGCCGACGTTCGGCACCGAGCCCATGGTCGAGGGGTCGTAGGCGCCGTGGGCCCGGCAGTCCTCGATCACGGCCTGGTAGACACCGGCGTACGAGGAGTCCGGCAGCACCGCGAGGGTGTCGGCCTCCTGGCCGTCCGGCCCCCACATGTGGCCCGAGGTGCGGATCATGGCCGGCATCGAGGCGTCCACGATCACGTCGGACGGCACGTGCAGGTTGGTGATGCCCTTGTCGGAGTCGACCATCGCGAGAGCGGGGCCCTCGGCGAGCTCGGCGTCGAAGGAGGCCTTGATCTCGGCGCCCTCGGGCAGGGACTCCAGGCCCTTGTAGATGCCGCCCAGACCGTCGTTCGGGGTCAGACCGGCGGCGGCGAGCGTGGCGCCGTACTGCGCGAAGGTCTTCGGGAAGAACGCGCGCACCACGTGACCGAAGATGATCGGGTCCGAGACCTTCATCATCGTGGCCTTCAGGTGCACGGAGAACAGGACGTCCTCGGCCTTGGCGCGGGCGATCTGCGCGGTGAGGAACTCCCGCAGCGGGGCCACGTGCAGCACCGACGCGTCCACGACCTCGCCCTCGAGGACCGGTACGGACTCGCGCAGCACGGTGGTGGAGCCGTCGTCGCCGACCAGCTCGATCCTCAGCGCGCCGGCCTCGGAGATCACGACGGACTTCTCGGTGGAGCGGAAGTCGTCCACGCCCATGGTCGCCACGTTGGTCTTCGAGTCCGAGGACCAGGCGCCCATGCGGTGCGGGTGGGTCTTGGCGTAGTTCTTCACCGAGGCGGGGGCGCGGCGGTCGGAGTTGCCCTCGCGCAGGACCGGGTTCACGGCGGAGCCCTTGACCTTGTCGTAGCGGGCCTGGATGTCCCGCTCCTCGTCGGTCTTCGGGTCGTCCGGGTAGTCCGGCAGCGCGTACCCCTGCGCCTGGAGCTCGGCCACCGCGGCCTTGAGCTGCGGGATCGACGCCGAGATGTTCGGCAGCTTGATGATGTTGGCCTCGGGCGTCTTCGCCAGCTCGCCCAGCTCGTGCAGGGCGTCCGGGATCCGCTGGTCCTCGGTCAGGTACTCCGGGAACACCGCGATGATGCGTCCGGCCAGCGAGATGTCCCGCGTCTCCACGGAGACACCCGCCTGCGAGGCGTACGCCTGGACCACCGGCAGGAAGGAATACGTCGCCAGGGCCGGGGCCTCGTCAGTGTGCGTATAGATGATGGTCGAGTCAGTCACCGGGTGCTCCGCTCCACGTCTGCAACATTGCTCGACATCAAGATATCTCGTGATCGAGCCCGACTCGACAGGGGTCCGGACACGCTGTCCGAGAACCCGTGCATCTCCCGAGGCAACTCAGGCGTCCGATCTTGTGGTCATGCAGGTTGATCACACTCATCCGACGGCCGGACCCGACCATCCGGCCGCCCGACGAAAGCGGACCATGAGATATCGCACCAGAGTGACGGCCCCGGCAGCTCTGCTCGGCACGGTGGCGGCCCTGTCCCTGGCCTCCCCGGCGCACGCGGACCCGGAGACCGGCACCCCTGGCCCGGAGACCCTGGGGGACTCCGTCTACCCGAGCCTCGGCAACGACGGCTACCGGGTCTCCGCCTACGACCTCGACCTCGCGTACGACGCCGGCACGCGGCTCGTCGAGGCGACCGTGACGCTGACGGTCACCACCAGCCAGGAGCTGAGCCGCTTCTCGCTGGACGCGCTGGGCCTGGACATACGCACCGTGACCGTCGCCGGGGAGACGGCCGGCTTCGAGCAGGTGGGCGAGAAGCTGCGGATCACGCCCGCCGTCTCGCTGCCCGCGCGTCGGACGGTCACCGTCGTCGTGGCGTACGGCGCCGATCCGCGCCGCACGCTCGCCCACACCGCCTGGGTCCCCACTCCGGACGGCTTCGCCGTCTGCCCCCAGCCGAACTCGGCGCACACCGTCTTCCCGTGCAACGACCACCCCTCGGACAAGGCGGACTTCACCTTCCGCGTCACCGTCCCGGCCGGTCTCAAGGGCGTCGCGAGCGGGCGGCTGGTGAGCACCGAGGACCTCGGCGACGGCCGGACCGCGTACTGCTACGCGTCCCGGGAGCCGATCGCCACGGAGCTGGTGCAGATCACGGTCGGCGACTACGTGATCAAGGACCGGCAGGGTCCGCACGGGCTCCCGCTCCGGGACGTCGTCCCGGCCGCCCGGGCCACGGCCCTGGAGCCCGCGCTCGCCCTCACCCCGAACCTGGTGAGCTGGATCGAGCAGCGGCTCGGCGCCTTCCCCTTCGAGACGTACGGTCTGCTGCCGTGCAACAACGACGCCTCGAACGCCTTCGACTTCACGGGCCTGGAGACCCAGACCCTCACCCTGTACAAGCCGAACTTCCTGCTCCAGGCGGAGAGGAGCATCGGCTCGCACATGATGCACGAGCTGGTCCACTCCTACTTCGGCAACAGCGTCAGCCCGGCGACCTGGTCCGACCTGTGGCTCAACGAGGGCCACGCGGACTTCTACGGGCTGCTGTACCGCTACGAGCGCGGTTGGGCCGACTCCCTCGGCCTGACCACGATGGAAGCGCGTATGAAGGACACGTACGCGCGCGGCGACCAGTGGCGCAGGACCTCGGGCCCGGTCGCCGCCCCGAACGCGGTCAACCTGTTCGACAGCCAGCGCTACCTCGGCGGCGTGCTCGTCCTGTACGCGCTGCGCCAACAGGTTGGCGAGACGGTCTTCGCCGCGATCGAGTCCACCTTCCTGGAGCGCTTCCGCAACTCCTCGGCCTCGACCGCCGACTACATCGCCGTCGCCTCGGAGATCTCCGGCACGGACCAGTCCGGCTTCCTGCGGGACTGGCTCTACGGCACGAAGACCCCCAGGATGCCCGGCCACCCGGACTGGACGGTCACCCCCGTCACCTCGACCCTGCGCATCCCGCAGACCAGACCGAGCGCCCCGCACGACAACTCGGCGACGCTGTAGCCGACCCGGGGGAATGACCGCTCCCGACCGACATGGACGCCCCGCGCGGTCACGGCCGCACGGGGCGTCTGCGGGGCGATGGGTGTTGGGCGACAGGCCGGGTGCCGGTGGGCGGGCGCTGATGCGGCCGGGCAGTGCCGCTGTGGTGGAACCGCTCGTAAGGGGACCTGATCGGGGAGCCGCCGCACGGCCGGTCGCCCATGCGGCCGCGGCAGCCCAGGAGATCCCGCGTGCCGGCGAGCCCCGGCCTGGGGCCGGACGTCCGTACCCCCGCTGGGCCACAGCCCCGGCGTTCCCCCCACCGGCCTGACGTCGGCCCGTCGACCTAGTCGAACCGGGCGGGCGACACCTCGCCCGGCTCGATCACCGGCTCTCCGCCCCGCTGCTGAGGGATCGTCACCGAGCCCTGCTGGAGGGCGACCGTCCGGGTGGGGGCCGGGATGCGGATGCCCTCCTCGCGGTAGCGCTTGTGCAGTTGCTTGATGAACTCGTGCTTGATGCGGAACTGGTCGCTGAACTCCCCGACGCCCAGGATGACGGTGAAGCCGATCCGGGAGTCGCCGAAGGTGTGGAAGCGGACCAGCGGTTCGTGCTCGGGGACCGCGCCCTCCACCTCCGTCATGACCTCGGTGACGACCTCGCAGGTGACCCGCTCGACGTGCTCCAGATCGCTGTCGTAGGCCACCCCGACCTGCACCAGGATCGTCAACTGCTGCTCGGGACGCATGAAGTTGGTCATGTTCGTCTTGGCGAGCTCCCCGTTGGGGACGACGATCAGGTTGTTGGAGAGCGCGCGGACGGTCGTCTGACGCCAGTTGATGTCCTCGACATAGCCCTCCTCGCCGCTGCTCAGCCGGATGTAGTCGCCGGGCTGGACCGTCTTGGAGGCGAGGATGTGGATGCCCGCGAAGAGGTTGGCGAGGGTGTCCTGGAGCGCGAGCGCCACCGCGAGACCGCCGACGCCCAGGGCGGTGAGCAGGGGCGCTATGGAGATGCCCAGGGTCTGGAGCACCACCAGGAAGCCGATCGCCAGGACCAGCACCCGGGTGATGTTGACGAAGATCGTGGCCGAACCGGCGACTCCGGAGCGGGACGTGGTGACCGTCCGCACCAGCCCCGCCACCAGCCGGGCCGCCGCCACCGTGACGACGAAGATCAGCAGCACGGTCAGGATCTGGTTGACGGTCCGCTGGACCCCCTTGGCGAGCGGCAGGGCCGCCGCGGCGACGGCGATGCCGCCCGCGATCGCCGCCGACGGCACCACGGTCCGCAGCGCCGCCACGATCACGTCGTCACCGCTCCACTTGGTGCGGTCCGCGTGCTTGCCCAGCCACTTGAGCAGCATGCGCAGCAGGAAAGCCGCCACGAGGCCCGCCACCACCGCGATGCCGGCGACGACCAGGTCGTCCATGGTGAGATCCCGTTTGAATGCCGTCACGTTGCCACCTGTTCGAGAAGTGCGGGATGTGCGATCGCGTCGGCCGAGTGAAGCTTCCGTGGCCGACGCGACCGCTCATCCTGCCGTATCCGACACAGGAGTTCGTACTCGGCCGGATGCCGGATCGCCTTGTTTCAGACGATCCCCTCGGAGAGTTCGGCCTGCTCCCGGTCGGAGTACGCGGCCGTCGTGGGCGTGCCGTACGACCGCCGGGCGACGAACCACCACACCGTGGCGAGGAGCAGCACGACCGCCAGGGCGACGGAGGCGTAGTTCATGGTGTCCACCGTCACCGGCGAGGACTGCGGCAGGCAGAACAGCACCGTCACACCGGCCACCCACACCACAGCCGTCCATCCGATCGGCCTGCTCCACCGGCCCAGGCTCCACGGACCCGGCTGAAAACGGCTGCCCGCGCGCAGCCGCAGGAACACGGGGATGGCGTACGCGGGCGTGATCCCGATGACGTTGATCGCCGTCACCGCGCCATAGGCGGTCGCCGAGTACAGCGAGGGCAGCGCGAGCACCCCGGCGACCACGACCGACAGCCACACGGCCGCGACCGGCGTCTGCGTGCGGGCGCTGACCTTCCGCCAGAGCGCCGAGCCCGGCAGGGCCTTGTCCCGGCTGAACGCGAACACCATCCGGCTGGCCGCGGCCACCTCGGCGTTGCCGCAGAACAGCTGGGCCACGATCACCACGGCGAGCAGCGCGCTCGCCCCGTCGGTGCCGAGCCCGTCGAGCAGGATCTGGGCCGGCGGCACCCCGGTCCCGCTGGCCCGCGTGGCGTCGTAGTCCTGGATCGCGAAGGTCAGCCCCGCCAGCAGCACGAACCCGGCGATCCAGGAGACCCAGATCGAGCGCACGATGCCCTTCGCGGCCGACACCGAGGCGTTGGAGGTCTCCTCGGACAGGTGCGCGGAGGCGTCGTAGCCGGAGAAGGTGTACTGCGCGAGCAGCAGGCCGATCGCGGCCACGTAGACGGGGTTGTGCCAGCCGGTGTCGTTGACGAACTCGGTGAACACGAACGACGGCGACTGGTGGCGGTCCGGGACGATCCACAGGGCGCCGACGATGACCGCCACCCCGGCGAGGTGCCACCACACGCTGACCGAGTTGAGCACGGACACCAGCCGCACCCCGAACAGGTTCAGCACCGCGTGCAGCAGCAGGATCCCGAGGAAGATCAGCATGGTCTTCTCCGGTGTCGGCTCGAAGCCCCACTGGATGTTGGCGAACGCGCCCGCGAACAGGGCGGCGCCGTAGTCGATGCCGGCGATCGCGCCGAGCAGCCCGAGCAGGTTCAGCCAGCCCGTGTACCAGCCCCAGCGGCGCCCGCCGAGCCGGTCCGCCATGTAGTAGAGGGCGCCGGACGTCGGATACGCGCTGGTGACCTCCGCCAGCGCGAGTCCCACGCACAGCACGAACAGGCCTACCCCCGCCCAGCCCCACAGCATCACCGCGGGACCGCCCGCGCCCATGCCGAAGCCGTACAGGGTCATGCAGCCGGACAGGATCGAGATCACCGAGAAGCTGATCGCGAAGTTCCCGAAGCCGCCCATGCGCCGGGCGAGGACGGGCCGGTAGCCGAGCTCCCGCAGCCGCTGTTCCTCGTCGGGCTGCGGGACGTCCGGGGATATCGAGGGTTCGGATGACATACGAGGACCTCCGGTGAAGTGGCAGGAGTGGTACGGATGTCAGGCGCCGTACGCCGCGGAGCTGCTGCGAGCCCGCGCCTGGAGGAAGATCTGGACGCCCTCGGCCCGCTCGCCGTCGGCGTCGGTGCGGTAGGACCACGGCAGGGGCGTGTAGTACGGGCCGAGCGCCTCGAAGACCCGGGCCGCCTCCTCGAACCGCAGCGCGCCCCACAGCGCGTGGGCGAGGTGGTTGAGGTCCAGCGGGGTGCGCTCCTCGGCGGGGGCCTGCGCGAACCAGCCGTCGTGCGCCCGGCCCGCCTCCCGGACGGCGTCCTCGGCCACCCAGTGCAGGTCCAGCGCCGCCCGGGACCCGCGGCCGCGCCGGTACCGCTCGACCCGCACATAGAGCGGCAGCACGTGCAGAGCGGAACCCGGCGGGGCCGACTCGGCGGCCCAGTGCGCGAAGCCGACCGCCTCCGCCAGCCGCTCCGAGGACGCCTGCGCGTACAGGAACTGGAGCATCCGGTGGTGGGCCTCGCGGTTGTACGGATCCCGCTTGTCGGCCTCGGCCAGCAGCCCCCAGGGCCCCGGCGGCAGCATCGGTCCGGGCGACGCGGCGCGGTGCTCCTCCCACAGCAGCCGCTGGTCCAGCTGCGCCAGCGCCAGCAGACACACCCACGGCACCGGGTCGTGCGCCGCGACCCGGGCGGCGGTCCGGCTCACGTCCCAGGCCTCGATCCACAGTTCGTGCGTACGGCGGTGCCGCTCGCGCCGGGCCCGCAGCGCGCGCTCCACCGCGACCCGGGCCCGCATCACCGTGGCCGGCACACTGCCGGGCTCCTCGGTGAGCCAGGTCCGCACCACGTCGGTGCCCGCGGCCGCCGCAGCCAGCACCTGGGTGCGCTGGGTCCACTGCCACCAGGCGGTGGTCCGCTCCAGCAGAGTGCGCATCGACATCCAGCGCCCGGTGCGGACCTCCTGGAGGGCCGCGCGCAGTTCCGGGTCGTGACCGGCGGGATCGTAGACGGGGCGTGCTCCTTCTCTGGCCATCACCCGCCCGCCCCGGACACGGGACCGGGCAGGACGGCGAGGTGGAGTAACAACAGCCCTCCTCGGGGCGGCGGTTGAGGAGATCGCGCGGGACGGCGGTCACTATAGGGGCGGGGAATGGACCGCACACCACCTTCCCGATCATTGCCAACTTCTCTTCACAACAAGGGAGTTGACTGGTGATCAGCCAGTCAACGGGCCCAAGAAGCCGCTGGTGGGAGCCGCTTGACGGGACACGGACGGCGACGGCAGGCTGTCGGGCAGTGATCGCTCAGCAACGCGTGCCGGGAGGGGCCTTCAGGGAATGACCGGTCCGGTGCTCGCCGTCGACCAGGGCACGTCCGGCACCAAGGCCCTGGTGATCTGCCCCGAACGCGGGGTCATCGGCACCGGGTTCGCCGAGGTGCGGCCCCGCCATCTGCCCGGCGGACTCGTCGAGGTCGATCCCGCACGGCTCCACGACTCGGTGATCGAGGCCGGTTCGCGTGCGCTCGCCGACGCGGGTGAACCGGTCGTGGCGCTGGGCCTCGCGAACCAGGGGGAGACCGTGCTCGCCTGGGACCCCGCGACAGGCCGGCCGCTCACCGACGCGCTCGTCTGGCAGGACCGGCGGGCACAGAGCGTGTGCGCCGAACTCGCCAAGTTCGCCGAGGAGTTGCGGGACCTGACGGGTCTCCCGCTGGACCCGTACTTCGCCGCCCCCAAGATGGCCTGGATCCGCCGTCACCTCACCCGCGAGGGAGCCGTCACCACCAGCGACGCCTGGCTGGTCCACCGGCTCACCGGGGCCCTGGTCACCGATGCGGCCACCGCGGGACGCACCCAGCTCCTCGACCTCGACCGCGCGCAGTGGTCCGAGCGGGCGCTGGGACTCTTCGGCCTCGCGGACGAACAGCTCCCGGAGGTCGTCGACAACGCCCGACCGGTGGGCGTGACCAGGGCGTTCGGACCGGAGATCCCGCTCACCGGACTTGCCGTCGACCAGCAGGCCGCGCTGCTCGCCCAGCGCGTCACCGCACCGGGCGGCGCCAAGTGCACGTACGGCACCGGTGCGTTCCTGCTCGCCCACACCGGATCCGTGCCCCGGCGCGGTGACTCGGGACTGGTGAGCTGTGTGGCCTGGCAGTTGGAGGGGCGGACCAGTTACTGCCTGGACGGCCAGGTGTACACGGCCGCGTCCGCGGTCCGCTGGCTCACCGACCTGGGCGTCATCGGGGGCGCCGCCGACCTCGACGCCGTGGGCGGGACGGTCCCCGACAGCGGCGGGGTGACCTTCGTCCCGGCCCTGGCCGGTCTCGCGGCCCCCTGGTGGCGGGGCGACCTCAGGGGCTCCCTCACCGGACTCGGCCTCGACACCGGCCCCGGCCATCTGGTGCGGGCGCTCTGCGAGGGCCTGGCGGCGCAGGTCGTCTCGCTGGCCGAGGCCGCCGAGGCCGACCTCGGCTCGCCCCTGGACACCCTCCGCGTCGACGGCGGCCTCACCCGCTCGGCCCTCCTCATGCAGACCCAGGCAGACCTGCTGCAACGCCCGGTAGAGGTATCCGCGCTGCCGGACGCGACCGCACTGGGCGTGGGCGCCCTGGCCCACCTGGGCGCGGAACCCGGCCTGTCGGTCGCCGACGCCCTGCCGGACTGGAAACCGGCCGCGGTGTACGAGCCACAGGTCTCGGCAGGGGAGGCGGCGGAGCGACTGGCAGGCTTCCGGAGGGCGGTCGCAACGCTCCTGGAGGAAGCGGCCGAATGAAAGAGACGGTCCGGCAGCGCCCCCTCAGGGGCGCGGGGAACTGCGCGACCGGCCCCGACGGCGCGGCAGCCGAACGACGCCACATCGCGGCACGACGCCACATCGCGGCACGACGACCCGTCGCGGCACTCACATGACGGCTGACACCCGAGCCACGGTCACCCGCCAAGGCCCCCTGCCCTCACTCCCTTACGACATCACCGTCACAGGCGCCGGAGTCGTCGGCAGCGCCATCGCCAGAGCCCTCGCCCACCACCCCCACCTCCGCATCGCCCTCGTGGACGCCCAGGACGACGTGGGACAGGGCAGCTCGAAGGCCAACACCGCCATCCTGCACACCGGTTTCGACGCCACCCCCGGCTTCCTGGAGGCCCGCCTCGTCAGAGAAGGCGCGCGGCTGCTCGCCGAGTACGCGACAGCGACCGGCATCCCGGTGGAACCCGTCGGCGCCCTCCTCGTCGCCTGGGACGAGGTGCAACACGCCGCCCTGCCCCGCCTCGCGGAGAAGGCGGAGCGCAACGACCACCCGGACACCCACCTGATCGGCCCGGAAGAGCTCTACGCACGGGAACCCCACCTGGGCCCCGGCGCGCTCGGCGCCCTGCACGTGCCCGGCGAGAGCATCATCTGCCCCTGGACGACGAACCTGGCCTACGCCACCCAGGCGGTCCTCAGCGGCGTAGACCTCCACCTCAACGCCCAGGTCAGGACGGTCCGCCGGGACGGCGAGCACCACGTCCTCGACACGACCCGGGGCCCCCTGCGCACCCGCTGGCTCGTCAACGCCGCCGGGCTGCACGCCGACACCCTCGACCGCGCCCTCGGCCACGACGACTTCACCGTCACCCCGCGCCGCGGCCAACTGCTCGTCTTCGACAAGTTCGCCCGCGACCTCGTACGGCACATCCTCCTGCCCGTCCCCACGGCCCTCGGCAAGGGCGTCCTGGTCGCCCCCACGGTCCACGGCAACGTCCTGCTCGGCCCGACCGCCGAGGACCTGGACGACAAGCGGGCCACCCACTCCACCGCCGAAGGACTGCGAGCGCTCCGCGACCAGGGCCGCCGCATCCTCCCCGCCCTGCTCGACGAGGAGGTCACCGCCGTCTACGCGGGCCTGCGCGCCGCCACCGAGCACGAGGACTACCGCATCACCGCGCACCCCGAGCAGGCGTACGTCACCGTCGGCGGCATCCGCTCGACCGGACTGACCGCCTCCCTCGCGGTCGCCGCGTACGTGACGGACCTGCTCGCCGACAGCGGGCTGGACCTCGGGCCCGCCGAGGACCTGGAGCCGGTGCGCATGCCCAACCTCGGCGAAGCCTTCCCACGCCCCTACCAGCGGCCCGAACTCATCGCCGCCGACCCCGAGTACGGCACCGTCGTCTGCCACTGCGAGCGGGTGACCCGGGGCGAGATCCGCGACGCGCTCACCGCCACGATCCCCCCGGCCGGACTCGACGGACTGCGCCGCCGGACCCGGGCCCGGGCGGGGCGGTGCCAGGGGTTCCACTGCGGGGCGGCGGTACGGGAGTTGTGGGAGACGGCACAAAGGGCACAGGGCGCGGAGGGCCGGTCATGACAGCGGCACGCCGGGTCGACGTCCTCGTGGTGGGCGCCGGCCCCGCCGGACTCGCGGCAGCGGCCCGTCTCGCGGCCGCCGGAGTGCCCCGCGTCGAGGTCCTCGACCGGGAGCCGGCGGCCGGGGGAGTGCCGCGGCACTGTGCCCACGGCGGCTACGGCACCTGGCGGCACCCCCTGACCGGCCCCGAGTACGCCCGACTCCTCGTCAGCGCGGCGGAGCGCGCCGGAGCCGCCGTACGCACCCAGGTCACCGCCCTCGACTGGGCGGGCCCTCTGGCGCTGCACACCGTCGGCCCCGGCGGCCCGGAGACGATCGAGGCGCGCGCGGTCGTGCTGGCCACCGGCGCCCGCGAACGCCCGCGCCCCGCACGGCTGGTGCCCGGCACCCGCCCGGCCGGCGTCCGCACCACGGGCGAACTCCAGCAGGCCGTGCACCTGTACGGACAGCGGATCGGCGAGCGGGCGGTCGTGGTCGGCGCCGAGGACGTCTCCTACGCGGCCGCCGCCACCGTACGGGCCGCGGGGGCCGTGGTCGTCGCCATGGTCACCGACCTCCCCCGTCCGCAGACCACCGCGGCCCGCGCCGCCGACGCCCGGCTGCGACAGGGGATCCCGCTCCTCACCGACACCACGGTCACCGAACTCCTCGGCCACGGGAGGCTGTCCGGTGTCCGGGTCCGGCACCACGACGGTCGTACGACGGTACTGCCTTGCGACACCGTCGTGTTCACCGGCGACTTCGTGCCCGAGCACGAACTGGCCCGGCGTGGCGGCCTCGCCCTCGACACTGGCACGCGCGGCCCGGTCGTCGACGGCTCGCTGCACACCTCACGGCCCGGTGTCCTCGCCGTCGGCAGTGTCCTGCACGCCGTGGAGAGCGCGGCGACCGCGGCCCGCGAGGGTGCCCACGCGGCCGGTGCCGTGCTCGAAGCGCTCGCCGGAGCCGAACGCCCCGCCGGCGTGCCCCTGTCGGTCGAGCCGCCCCTGCGCTGGATCGCCCCGAACCGCGTCACCCCGGCCGACCGCGGCCTGCCGTACGTCCTGCGCACCACGGTCCCCTTGGGCCGGTCCCTCCTGCACGTCACCCAGAACGGCCGGACACTGCACCGCCAGACCCTGCGCCGGGCACTCCCGAACCGGACCATCACCCTGGCCGCCGGCTGGACGCACCGGGTCGATGCCGGGGGCAGGGCCGTGGTCGTCCGGGTCACCGGGCGGTGAGGTCCCGTGCGCGTCGGTCGGATCAGGGGACGGCAGCGTGGCGTGCGCGTCGGTCGGATCAGGGGACGGCAGCGTGGCGTGCGCGTCGGTCGGATCAGTGGACGGCAGCGTGGCGTGCGCGTCGGTCGGATCAGTGGACGGCAGCGTGGCGTGCGCGCCGGTCGCATCAGTGGACGGCAAGTCGGCGTGTCCGCCGGTCGGAACAGTGCGCGGTGATTCCCGTGCCCCCGGTCAGATCACCTTCAGCCGCACCAGCGCGCCCAGCGTCAGCGCGCCCGGCAGCAGCGGCACCCAGACCGTGATGATCCGGTACGCGAGCACCACCGCCGTGGCCACGGCCGCCGGGCCGCCCGCCGCCACCAGCGCCACCACCAGGGCCGCCTCCACCGAGCCGACCCCGCCCGGCGTGGGCACCAGCGCCACCGCGCAGGTCGCCGCGAGGTAGGCGAGCGCCATGTGCACGGGCGGCACCGACAGCCCGAGGGCCTGTCCCACCGCGGCCAGCCCCGCCGCCTGGAGCGCGGGGAAGGCGAGCGAGCCGCCCCACAGGGCGAGCGCCCGGGACGGCCGGGCGTGCACCGAGCGGGCCTCGCACAGCGCGGTCCGCAGGAAGGAGCCCACCGCCGACCGCACCCGGCGCACACCGGTGAGCACGCCCACGGCCACCACCAGCACCGCGCCCAGGCCCAGCAGCAGGGGGCCGACCGCCGTCTCGGGCAGCAGGGTGCCGAGCCGCAGCGCGTCCGGGAAGGCGACGAGGAGCGCGGTCAGCAGGGTGAGCCGGCCGATCGTCTCCGCCATCAGATACAGGGCGAGCGCGGCCGAGGAGCGGGCGAGCGGAACCCCGCACACCGTCATGAACCGCAGGTTGACCGCGCTCGCGCCGAGCCCCGTCGGCAGCAGGTGGTTGGCCGCGCCAGCCGCGAACTGGGTGGCCAGCAGCCGTCGCCGGGGCAGCCGCTGCACCACGGCGCCCTGCCGCGTGAAGGAGGCGGCCACCCACGTCAGACAGGTGGCACCGACCGCGGCCAGCAGCCACGGCCACTCGGCGTGCCTCAGATGCCCGAAGCCCTCGGCGAGCACGGACCGGTGCTGCACCGCCACGACGGTGACCAGCAGGAGCGGGACCAGACACAGGATCTGGCGGATACGGCGGACGGGGAGGCGCTGGGGAAGGCGTCCCTGGGGGAGTTCTACCGCTGTCACATCGGGAGAGGTTCTCCGCACCGCGCCAACGGCGGGTTGCGGAAGCGGGACGAGGGCCTTACGTACGGTCATCGAGTCCTTCGGTCGGGCGGTCGACGTTCGGGCGTTGACCTCAACAACGCTTGAGGTCCTAGGTTTTCTCCCATGAGCATGGAGACCACAGCCTGGACACAGCTGCACAGTGTCATGAACGCCGAGCAGGAGCGCCGTCCGTTCGCCCGCGCGACGCTGCGCCGCATCGGCGCGTTCGCCCGCCCGCACCGCGCCCGCATCGCCCGTTTCGTCGTGCTCGGGGTGGCGACCGCGCTGCTCGCCGTCGCCACGCCCGTCCTGGCCGGCAACGTCGTGGACGCGATCGTGTCGGGCGACGACGAGGGCGAGGTCGTACGCCTGGCCCTGCTCATCGCGCTGATCGCGGTCGCCGAGGCGGCGCTCGGCATCCTCGCCCGGCGTCTGTCGGCCTCGCTCGGGGAGGGACTCATCCTCGATCTGCGCACGGCTGTGTTCGATCATGTGCAGCGCATGCCGGTCGCGTTCTTCACACGCACTCGTACGGGAGCGCTCGTCTCCCGTCTCAACAACGACGTCATCGGCGCCCAGCGCGCCTTCAGCAACACCCTGTCCGGCGTGGTCAGCAACCTGGTGACCCTGCTGCTGACCCTTGTGGTGATGCTCACCCTCTCCTGGCAGATCACCCTGCTCGCGCTCGCCCTGCTCCCCGTGTTCGTGATCCCGGCCCGCCGCATGGGCAGCCGGATGGCCCGGATGCAGCGGGAGGCGGCCACCCTGAACGCGGCCATGGGCACCCGTATGACCGAGCGCTTCTCCGCAACGGGCGCCACCCTGGTCAAGCTCTTCGGCCGGCCCGAGCAGGAGTCCGTGGAGTTCGCGGCCCGGGCCCGTCAGGTGGCCGACATCGGCGTGCGCACGGCCACCGCACAGTCGGTCTTCATCACCGCCCTCACCCTGGTCTCCGCCCTGGCCCTGGCCCTCGTCTACGGCCTCGGCGGCTGGTTCGCCCTGCGCGGCACCCTGGAACCCGGCGCGGTGGTCTCCCTCGCCCTGCTCCTGACCCGCATGTACGCCCCGCTCACCGCGCTGGCCGGGGCCCGCGTCGAGGTGATGAGCGCGCTGGTCAGCTTCGAGCGGGTCTTCGAGGTGCTGGATCTGAAGCCGCTGATCGCGGAGAAGCCGGACGCCCGTGAGGTTCCCGAGGGACCGGTCGCCGTGGAGTTCGAGGACGTCCGCTTCGGCTACCCCTCCGCCGACAAGGTCTCCCTGGCCTCACTGGAGGAGGTCGCCTCGCTGGACACCCGCGGCGGCGCCGAGGTCCTGCACGGCGTCTCCTTCCGCGCCGAACCCGGCCGGACGATCGCCCTCGTCGGCTCCTCCGGCGCCGGGAAGTCGACCGTCGCCCAGCTGCTGCCGCGGCTCTACGACGTCGACGCGGGCGCCGTCCGGGTCGGCGGCGTCGACGTCCGCGACCTGACCGCGGGCTCCCTGCGGGCGACCCTCGGCATGGTCACCCAGGACGGCCACCTCTTCCACGACACCGTCCGCGCCAATCTGCTGCTGGCCCGCCCGGAGGCGACCGAGGACGAGCTCTGGGACGCCCTGCGCCGCTCCCGCCTCGACGCCCTCGTACGGTCCCTGCCCGACGGTCTCGACACCGTGGTCGGCGAGCGCGGCTACCGGCTCTCCGGCGGCGAACGCCAGCGCATGACCATCGCCCGGCTCCTGCTGGCCCGCCAGCGGGTCGTCATCCTCGACGAGGCCACCGCCCACCTCGACAACACCTCCGAGGCGGCCGTCCAGGAGGCGCTCACCGAGGCGCTGGAGGGCCGGACGGCGATCGTGATCGCCCACCGCCTGTCCACGGTCCGGGCGGCCGACCAGATCCTGGTCGTCGAGGACGGCCGGATCGTGGAGCGGGGAACCCACGGAGAACTCCTCACCCTCGACGGCCGCTACGCCGAGCTGTACCGCAGCCAGTTCGCCTCGCACGAGGGAGGAGTGCCGGAAGCCGACGGGGAGGTCACGGAGGCCGCCGCGGTCTAGGCCGTCGTCGGGTGTCCGTCTCCGGAGGGACGAGTCCTGAGCCGCAGCCGTCACGGCCGAAGCAGCGGCCCAGGATCCGGATCGCCGTTGGGGGACGGGAGCCTGTCAGCCGTCCTTGCCCATGGCCTTGCGTACGGCGTCCCGGGTGCGGTCGACCAGGGCCGCGACCGGACCCAGCATCATGTTCCTGGCCGCGGACTCCGTGCGGGGGTGGGGGTGGGTCGGGGCCACCGCCTCGGCGGCCTTCAGGGCGGTCGACATGGAGGCGAGGCGAGCCTTGTCGGCGTGGCGGCGGATGTGGTTGAACTCGTACCGCTCCTCGGCGCGGGCGTGCTTCATCACGTCCAGACGCAGGGTCTGGAGCTCGGGCAGGAACTTGGGGTCGTCGGGGTCCGTCCCGTCGAGCCGGGACAGCAGTTCCTTCGCCTCCCGCTCCTCGGCCAGCCGCTCGTCCGCGACTTTCGCCCCGTCCGGCACCGACGTACGGGTGAAGGGCCGGATCACCTCCTCCTCGGCCGTCTCGTGCACGGCGAGCAGCCGCACCAGCTGACGGAACGCCGCCCGGCGCTCGTCCCCGGCCGTCCGCTCCACCTGGTCGAAGAGGTTGCGGATGTCGCCGTGCTGCCGCATCAGCAGGGCCACGACGTCGGCGTCGCTCGCGGCGATCCCGGCCATGTCAGCTCCTCTCCCGCAGGGCGGCGTCGGGGTGCTCGCCCTCCGTCTCGATGCGGTACTCGCGGCCGAACAGCTCCTGGTGCTGCGCCATCACGCGCTCGCTGGGCGGCTCCTCGCCCCCGTGGATCTGCTCCTGCATCCTCTCGAACCGCTCGTGGGCGTCCCGGACGTAGCCGGTGCCGAGGGTGGTCAGATCGATCTGGGTGTCCAGCAGGCCCCGTACGAACTGCTTGTTCTCCTCGAAGGTCAGGACGTTCGGCAGCTCCGGGGCGAGGATCTCCTGCGGCTCCCGGCCGTCGTGACGGCGCATCAGGTCGCAGGCGATCCGCAGGTGTTCGAGCTCCATGTTCAGGTGCAGCTCCCAGACCGCCTTCACCTTGGGGTCGGGCTCCTGCTCCATGAAGGAGTGGTAGAGGTAGCACTCGTTGTACTCGTGGGTGACGAGCTGCTCCCACCACGACTCGCCCGGGTCGACCAGCGACTCGTAGTGGGTGACGTGCTCCTCCTCGATCAGCCCGATCTCCTGGTACAGCCGGCGGGCGATCGGCTCCATGTACTGGGGGCCGACATTCATGTAGAAGTTCATGGTCTGCTGCTCCGCGGCCATGATCGTCAGCGCGTGCAGCCGGGAGAGCGGGTTGACCGTCGAACGGTCGTAGGGCTCGCGCACGTTGTCGACCGGGTGCCGGTGGTGGAACCTGGTCGGCCGTCCCGGCATCACCTCGGTGAGCCCGTCGACGATCGACTCCGCCTTGCGGTGCTCGATCATCTCGTAGAGGTTGGCGTAGCGGTACAGGTGGTCGAAGTCCTCCAGGACGCCGAACTCGTACGCCTGCCTCAGGTACGGGTCGGGCTCGTGGCGGGCGATCCAGCCGGTGAGGTCGACCGCGACCTGCTCGTAGGAGATCGTCGTCTCCAGGACCGAGGCGAGGCCGGGCAGCAGCCAGTTGACGACCTTCTGCTGCTGTTGCTCGATGTAACGCACCTCCGCCAGCTGCCGCTTGACGTCCAGGTCGGGACAGCGGCGGGCGAACTGGTGGCTGAAGAGGATCGCCTCGACCTCGATGCCGTTCATCGCGATGATGCGGCACTTGGTGTACGGGTCACCGTGGTCGGGGTCGACGGGCTCGACGTCGAGCTCCCGCCAGTTGCGCAACTGGCGTTCCAGGGGGATGCCTTGATGTTCCAGGGGGTTGAAGCCCATGAGATCTCCTCGGCTGCGGGCCGGAGCGGAGCCGCGCGGGTACCCGTGACGGTTCGGTGTAACCCGTGTGCGAGGAGGGTGGAGAGGCGCCGTCCGCACCGAGGAGAGCCGAGGTCACGTCGAGGCGTTCGTCCCGGTCGGAGCGTTCGTCCCGGTCGGGGCCGTCGACGTCGGTTCCGGCCGTGACGTCGGGAACAGCAGCGTGTCGGCTGCCCTGGCGTGCAGCGCGTCCAGTGTCCTGATCTGGCGGTCGGCCCGGCGCAGCAATTCCTCCAAGCGGTCGGCGTCGAGCCGCGCGTCCTGCGCCGACCCGGCGAGCAGTCCGCGCCACAGGGCCGCCTTGCCCTGCACCCCCAGCCGCATCGCCTCGAGTTCGATCAGCAGCGAGAGCCCGGAGCGACGCACCAGCCGTCCGTTGGGCTTCGCCCGTCCGGCCTTCTCGGCGAGCCAGGCCCCGTACACCTTGTAGCGCCGCACCGGCACGTCGAGGTCGGCGAGGAGGCGCACCAGGGCCTGCCGGTCCTGCGAGACCTCCTTGCGCAGGTTCTCCAGGGCCTCGCCGAAGGGCGACTGACGGTGTTCCCCGGCCATGCGGCGTGCGAGCTCGACGCCCGCCGTCGATCCGGCCAGGTGGTCGTTGAGGTAGATCACCAGCCGCTTCTGCCGGGTGCCGGCGTCCTGCGAGCTCTGTGTCGTCGTGTTCATGATCGTCTCCGGCTGCCGCGGTCCTGTGTCAGCCTCCGAGTGCCCCCACCGGGCCGGTCAACCGCCTCGCCGACGGAACAGGGTCCGGGCCCGGGTGGTGTCCCGCCGGACCTCGGTGCTTTCGTGGGCCGGCCCCTTCAGGCGCGTTCCCCCTCGTGACCCTCGGCGTCGATGACGTCGCGCTTTCCGCTGTGCCGTTTCTGGTCGTGCTTGGCCACCTCGGGGTGGTGCAGGTCGAAGGCGGGGGACTCGGAGCGGATGCGGGGCAGTTCGGCGAAGTTGTGGCGCGGGGGCGGACAGGAGGTGGCCCACTCCAGGGAACGGCCGTAGCCCCAGGGATCGTCGACCTCGACGCGCTTGCCGTACTTGGCGGTCTTCCACACGTTGTAGAGGAAGGGCAGCGTGGACAGGCCGAGGACGAAGGCACCGATGGAGGAGACGGTGTTGAGGGCGGTGAAGCCGTCGGCGGCCAGGTAGTCGGCGTAGCGCCGGGGCATGCCCTCGGCGCCGAGCCAGTGCTGGACCAGGAAGGTGGTGTGGAAGCCGACGAACAGCGTCCAGAAGTGGATCTTCTCCAGGCGGTGGTCGAGCATGGTGCCGGTCATCTTCGGCCACCAGAAGCTGAACCCGCCGAACATCGCGAACACGATCGTGCCGAACAGGACGTAGTGGAAGTGCGCCACGACGAAGTAGGTGTCGTGGACGTGGAAGTCCAGCGGCGGGGAGGCCAGCAGAACTCCGGTCAGCCCGCCGAAGAGGAAGGTGACCAGGAAGCCCGTCGCCCACAGCATCGGTGGCTCGAAGGAGACCGAGCCCTTCCACATCGTGCCGATCCAGTTGAAGAACTTCACCCCGGTGGGCACCGCGATGAGGTAGCTCATGAAAGAGAAGAACGGCAGCAGCACGGCCCCGGTGGCGAACATGTGGTGGGCCCACACCGTCACCGACAGGCCGGAGATGGCCATGGTCGCGCCGATCAGCCCCATGTAGCCGAAGATCGGTTTCCGGGAGAACACCGGGATGATCTCGGTGACGACCCCGAAGAACGGCAGCGCCAGGATGTAGACCTCCGGGTGCCCGAAGAACCAGAACAGGTGCTGCCAGAGGATCGCCCCGCCGTTCTCCGCGTCGAAGACGTGCGCGCCGAAGTGGCGGTCCGCCTCCAGCGCCAGCAGGGCGGCGGCCAGGACGGGGAAGGCCAGCAGCACGAGTACCGAGGTGAGCAGCACGTTCCAGGTGAAGATCGGCATCCGGAACATGGTCATGCCGGGGGCGCGCATACAGATGATGGTGGTGATGAAGTTGACCGCGCCGAGGATGGTTCCGAACCCGGACAGCGCCAGCCCCATGATCCACATGTCGCCACCGACGTAGGGGGTGCGTTCGCCGCCGCTCAGGGGGGTGTAGGCGGTCCAGCCGAAGTCGGCGGTGCCGTTGGTGGTGAACATGCTGCTCACCACGATCAGCCCGCCGAAGAGGAACAGCCAGTACGAGAACATGTTCAGCCGCGGGAAGGCGACGTCGGGGGAGCCGATCTGGAGCGGCATGATCGCGTTGGCGAATCCGGCGAAGGTCGGGGTGGCGAACAGCAGCAGCATCACCGTGCCGTGCATGGTGAACGCCTGGTTGTACTGCTCGCTGGAGAGGAACTGCAGCCCCGGCCGGGCCAGCTCCGCCCTGATCGCCATCGCGAGCACCCCGCCGAGCAGGAAGAAGCAGAACGAGGTGATCAGATAGAGGTGGCCGATCTTCTTGTGGTCGGTCGTGGTCAGCCAGGAGACGATCACCTGGCCCCTGCTGCGGCGCTCCACCGCGGGGACCGGCGCGACAGGTTCGGTGTGTACGGCCATCGGCCCGCCCAACGGTGCCTCGGAGAAGTGTGCGTGTCGGGCAGTGTGTAACCAGCCTGCCGAGAGCCAGTCATCGGACTTTTGTTCACGGTGCGGGGGCTCCCGGCCTACGCGTCCTCCGCGCCCTCGGTGTCCTCCGTGTCCTCGCCCTCCGCCTGCGAAGGCGTCGTCCGGGGCACGTCACGGCGCTCGGATGTCTCCCGCTCGGCGTCGTCCGGGTCGTTCTCCTGCCGCTCGCCCTCGGCCTGGGACGGGGTCTGCTCACTCATGGTCGGCCTCACTGTCAGGGGTTCGTGGGGGTGGTGCCGCGCCGATAGGGCGGGCCTCGGCCCTGGTGGGCCCGTGCGGACGGCCGGGTACCCCGGCTGCGCGTCCTCTCCCCGGGGCCGGACCCACCGTGGTCGTGACACGGGTGAGGGAGGGCTCCCTCGGCACCGACCCGAAGCCGAAGCGCACGGGCGGGGCGACCGGTGACAGGGCACCGAGGTCCACGCCCTCGAAGACCGCGGACACCTCCCGGATCGGCCGCAGGTCCTGGGCGCCGTACCACTCACGGCGTCCCGCTCGCGCACTGCCCCGGGTGCGCACGCCGGGCAGCAGCAGGCGGGCGGGCAGGGAGGTCAGCGTGCACCAGGCCGGTCGCCGGGCGAGCACGGCGGGCACCGCGCACAGCAGCAGCCCCAGGAGCCGTCGGCGGCCCGTGGTGAACCGCAGGTCGAGCGGCCCCGCCGTGACGCGCCAGGTCCCGTGGTCGATCCGGACGCCGACGGGGACGAT
The DNA here is from genome assembly GCF_042669125.1 of Streptomyces sp. NPDC057253. Classification (NCBI taxonomy): domain Bacteria; kingdom Bacillati; phylum Actinomycetota; class Actinomycetes; order Kitasatosporales; family Streptomycetaceae; genus Streptomyces; species Streptomyces sp. NPDC057253. Next base: position 161,025 of record NZ_JBHUXV010000001.1, read on the forward strand.
CCGCACGCTGTCGAAGGCGTAGGTGCCTGCGATGAAGTCCGCCGTCTCCCGCGTGGGGGCCAGCAACAGCCGTTCCCCGTCCGGCCGTTCCACCATCACATCGCTGAACGGTCCGTACGGCGACCGCGGCCAGTGCCCCAGCACGATCCGGGTCCCGGAGGCCGTGCCCAGACCGGCGATCCAGCCGTCGAACCGCAGCCGTCCGCCGCGCGCCGGGCGGCTCATGAGGAGGAGAGCCGGGAGGCCCCCAGCCGGACGTGCTCGACGCCGGGGGAGAAGTGCACGACGGGACCGTCGAGCGGAGCGGGCAGGCCCGCCGCGGTGGTCAACGTCTCCTCCAGCACCTCGACGTCCGCGCCGGCCAGGGGCCAGGGCTCGTGTTCCACCGGCGTCTCCCAGAGACGGCCCAGGCGGCGGGTGTACGCCCGCCACCGCGAGGTCAGCCACACGTCCCGCTCCGTGGGCCGCAGGTCCTCGCCGGGACGGATGCGCAAGCGGTAGGAGACCCGGCCCCCGAGCCGCGAGCCGGCGTACGAGACGGTCTCCCCGTCCCCGCCGACCCGCAGGGACCCCAGCCGGTACGGCGCGCCCACGGCACGCGCCGCCAGCATCACCGGGTTGGCCACCTCGATGGACAGGAACCAGATCCCGTCCCGCCCGTCCGCGCGGCGCACATAGGTCCGCAGGTTGGTCTCCGCGAACGAGGGGAGGGCGGGCACCGCGGCGGGCACGCCGGCCGGGCGCACGTCCGCCATGACGAACGGCGTGAGACCCACCCACGCCGCCCCCTCGTACTCGTCCACGGCCAGTCCGGGAGGCAGCAGCGCCCGCACCGCCTCCGGCCGGAAGGGCCAGTGGACGAACGTCTGCCGCAGCCAACGTGCCCGCAGAGCCGGCATCCGCACCCGCTGCTCCGCTCCGTACGCCACCACGAAGACCGGGTCCCCACCTGGGCGCCACGGAAACGCCCAGGTGGGAGGGGAGCGAGGGGTTCGTCTCCCCGCTGATGAGGGGCGGCGACCCCTGAGGCACAGCGGCCCGCTCGCTCCCTCATACGCCCGCGGGGGCGAGGACGATGTCGAAGCGGACCCGGCTCCAGGTGCCGTCGAGGACACGGCCGTCGGGGGTGGGTGTCCCCGCGGGCTGCCGCTCGAACCGCTTGATCAGGGAGTCCTTGACGCCGAAGACGGTGTCCTTGCGGCCGATGGGATCGCCCTCGGGGAAGATGTGCGTGACCAGGGTGCGCGCCCCTTCGTGGGACACCATGAAGTGCAGGTGGGCGGCGCGCAGCGGCGAGCGGCCGACCGCGTCGAGCATCTTGCCGACAGGCCCGTCGTTGGGGATGGGGTACGGCGTCGGGGTGAGCCCCCAGAAGCGGTACCCGCCGTCGGCCGCGGTGAACAGGTGGGCCCGGCCGGCGCGTTTCCCGGCGTCGTACTGGACGTCGTAGAGTCCGTCCTCGTCGGCCTCCCAGACCTCGATCCGTGCGCCGGCGGCAGCGGTGCCGTCGGTGTCGGTGACGGTGCCCTCGACCCAGCAGGGCTCGCCGGGGGCGCCGAAGGCCAGGTCCTCGCCGAGTGCGATGCGCGGGGCGTCCTCGACGAAGAAGGGCCCGAAGACGGTGGCCTCGGTGGCGCCCTCGTAGGCCTGGTTGCTGACGTTGATCGTCTGCATGCTCGCGCCGAGGGTGTCGGAGAGCAGGATGAACTCCTGCCGGACCTCGTCGGTGATGTGGCCGGCCCGGGTGAGGAAGTCGATCGCCGTTCCCCACTCCTCCTCGGTGAGCCGGACCTCGCGGACGAAGGAGTGCAGGTGCCTGACCAGCGAGACCATGAGCTCCTTGAGCCGCGGGTCCGCGCAGCCGTCGAAGGAGGCGACGACGTTGTCCACCAGCCGCTGCTCGACCGCCTGTTGCTCCTTGGGCACCTCCTGGTGGACCGTGCCGTGCACGCCCGCCCGGGCGGCGTCGGGGTTGACGTAGGTAGCCATGACGGCCTCTTTCAGCTGAGGGGTTCGCCGGCCCACGCCGCCTTCAGCAAGGCGGTGAGGTTGTCCTCGGTGACGGGTGCGGGGTTGTTGGCGGGGACGGCCTTGATGATCGGCGCCAGCGCCTTGGCGATGCCGTCCTCGGGCATGCCGTAGTCGCGCAGGGCCCGTGGCGCGTGCAGGACCTCACGCAGGGCGGCCAGGCCGGCGCTCGCGCCGCGGGGGCCGGAGTCCGAGCCGAGGGCCTGGGCGATCCGTGCCGCCGCCTCGGGGGCGTGCGGGGCGTTGAAGGCGAGCACGTGGGGGAGGACGACCGCGTGGGTCTGGGCGTGGGGGAGGTGGAACATGCCGCCGAGGACATGGCAGATCTTGTGGTGCAGGCCGGAGCCGGCCGAGGCGAAGGCGACCGCGGCGAGGTAGGCGCCGTACAGCGTCTGCTCGATGCCCTCGATGCCCTCGATGCCCTCGATGCCCTCGATGCCCTCGATGCCGGTCGAGGCGTCGGCGACCGCGGGCAGGCCGGTCGCCAGCGCGCGGATGCCCTCTTGGGCCAGCGCCCGGTCGATCGGGTCGGCGCGCGGGCCCCACATCGAGTCCACGCAGTGCGCCATCGCGTTCAGGCCGCTGGCGACGGTCAGGTCGCCGGGCAGCGTGGTCAGCAGGCCCGCGTCGTACACGACCGAGGCCGGCAGCACCTTCTTGTCCACGCCGGTGGTCTTGGTCTCCCCCTCGGTCAGGCCCCAGACGTCGGTCGCCTCGGAGCCGGCGTAGGTGGTGGGGACGGCCACGATCGGCAGCCCGGTGGTCAGCGCCACCGCCTTGGCCAAACCCGTGGTCGAGCCGCCGCCGACGCTGACCAGGATGTCCGCGCCGGCGTCGGCGGCCGCCCGCCGGGCTCGTTCCGCGACCTCGACCGGTACATGCATCACGACCTCCTCGTGACGCAGGACGACCGGGATCTTCTCGGCGATCGGGTCCGCCAGTTCCTTCTCGCGGTCCGACGCGATCAGCATGACCTTGGCACCGCCGAGCGCCTCGACCTCCGCCGCCACCGCGTCCGGCGACCGCCCGGCCGCGAACACCACCCGCTGGGCGGGGGTCTCGTGGGTGAATCTCATCGGGCCTGCGCCAGCCATTGTCCGCCTTCCGAGTAGAGCTGTTCGACCGCGGCGCCGGTGAGGCCGGGAAGGCCGTTCTTCACCGTGAAGCCCGCCTTGGTCTGCACGTAGGCCAAGTGCCGGTAGCCGGGCGGGAACTGGCCGAGGAGTTCGGGATCCAAGGTCAGTGCGGCCGCGGGATCGACGACGTCGAGCCGGTCCTTCTCGTAGATCGGCTGTCGGCGCACCAGGGTCCAGCGCCCCTCGTGGCGGGCGAGGAGGTCGTGGAAGCGGCCGGTGCAGACCACGTCGACCTCCACGCCGTCGACGCTCGCGCGCTGACTGATCGTCATCTTCGTCTGGGCGACGGCCCGGTCGCCGGAGACCTCCGCGGTGTGCCCGCCCAGGAAGTGGAGGATGCTGACGCCGTTCTCGAAGCCCTCCCGGCTGGCCTTGATGAAGTCGGTGGCGGTGCCCTGGAACCAGGTGGCGTTCATCCAGCCGTCCCGCGGATGCCAGACCGTGGCGAAACGGTCCCAGTCCCCGGCGTCGCGCCACAGTGCCCAGTCCTCGACGAGCTGCCGGATCTCGTGGCGGTCGGTGTCGCTCCGCGACATTGCTGACTCCTTGCAGAGGTGGGGGTTCCCGGTGCCGGGGGCATCGCCGGTTGGTCAGATGGGGTAGTGGCGGGATCCGGACTGGAGGGTGATCCAGCGCAGTTCGGTGAACTCCTCCAGCGCGGCGCGGGAGCCGAAGCGGCCCCAGCCGCTGGCGCCGACGCCGCCGAAGGGCATCTGGGGCTCGTCGTGCACGGTGGCGCCGTTGATGTGGCAGATGCCGGACCTGATGCGGCGGGCCACATCGAGGGCGGCGGCCGCGTCCTTGCTGAAGACGGCCGCGGAGAGCCCGTACTCGGTGTCGTTGGCGACGGCGACGGCCTCGTCGGTGGAGTCGACCTCGATGATCGAGACGACCGGCCCGAAGGTCTCCTCGGTGTGGATGCGCATGTCCGGTGTGACCCCGCGCACCACGGTGGGCTGCACGAACAGTCCGTCGGACGTGCCGCCGGTCAGGATCCGGGCGCCCTTGGCGCGGGCGTCCTCGATCAGCGCGACCACGTGGTCGCGGGCGGCGGCGTGGACCAGCGGGCCGATCTGTGAGGCGGGGTCGCTCGGGGGGCCGACGACCAGCTTGGCGGCCCGGTCGGCGAGGCGGGAGGAGAGTTCGTCGGCCACGCTCCGGTGGACGATGACCCGCTCGGTGGACATGCAGATCTCGCCCTGGTTCATGAAGGCCCCGAAGCTGGCCGCGGCGGCGGCCTCCTCCAGGTCCGCGTCGGGAAGCACCAGGAAGGGGGCCTTGCCGCCGAGTTCGAGGACCACCCGGGTCAGGTGACGGCCGCCGAGTTCGCCGATGATGCGCCCGACCCTGCTGGAGCCGGTGAAGTTGACGCGGGTCACGGCCGGATGGGCGATCAGGGCCTCGACGACGGCCGGGCCGTCCTCGGGGGCGTTGCTGATCAGGTTGACCGCACCGGCGGGCACCCCCGCGTCGTGCAGGACCTGGACGATGGCGGCCTGGGTGAGCGGGGTCTGCTCGGACGACTTGAGCACCACGGTGTTGCCCCACACCAGCGGCCACACAACGGCGCGCACCCCCAGGATCAGCGGCGCGTTCCAGGGCGCGATGCCGACGACGACACCGACCGGCTGGCGCACGGCGAGCGCGGTGAGACCGGGCACGTCGGAGGGGATGACCTCACCGACGGCCGCGTACGCCTGGGCCGCGGCCTCGACGAGCATGCCCTTCGCGACGTGCACGTTGAAGCCGCACCACGGCAGCGTGGCGCCCATCTCGCGGCTCATCGTGGCCACGATCTCGTCGGTGCGCTCGCCGAGCAGGACGGCCGCGCGCTCCAGCGCCGCCCGCCGTGCGGCCGGCGCGAGGCCCGACCACTCCGGCAGCGCCGCCGCCGCGGCGTCCACCGCGAGGTTCACGTCCTCGACACCGGCCGCCGCGACCCGTGCGATCGGTTCCCCGGTCAGGGCCTCGGCGGTCTCGAAGCGGCGGCCGTCCCTGGCCCCGACGTGCTCGCCCGCGATGAGGAGGTCGCTGGTCCGGACCGCGCCGGACGTGGGTGCCTCGATCTCAGTGGCTGACATGTGTTGCCTCACCTCCACGACAGCGGCGGTCGTCGTCGATCGCCGCGGGAACCCTGCATGTCGAACTCTCTTCGGCCGGCCTCCTGACCTGAACCCTCATGTCCGTTGATCGAACAACGACGTCAGGCCAGGACGGCGGGGGTGTCAGACCGGCGGCATGCGCTTGGCCTGGTGCAGATGCGCCAGACGCCAGCCCTGATCGGTCTCCTCCCACACCCGGGTCACCGTCTCCTGGACCGGGAACGGCGGGAGGTTCTCGTCGAAGACGATGTGCATCTCCTGGAGACACGTGGTGATCGCCGTTCTGCCGCGGACCGTGATGCTGAGTTCCTCGGCCTTGGCGAAGACGTGCCGGCGGCGGGTCCAGGTGAAGTGGGCGAAGGTCTGCGGGTCGTCGATCTTCCCGATCGGGCCGTGGACGGCCCGGCCGTCCTTGAGCATGAGGGCGGTCATCGCCTCCTCGCCCTGGACGAGGGCCGCGAGCCAGGCGGCCTCCGCCTCCTCGATCGCCCGGACGGCTGCGGTGGACGGGGTCGTCGTCATAGGTCCAGCTCCAGAAGGGGTGAGTGGGCTCGCGAGGAGCACGTGGTGAACAGGCCCTCGGCGCGCTCACGGTCGGTCAGGATGTCGTCGCGGTGGTCGGGCTCGCCGGCCAGGACGCGCACGATGCACTCACCGCAGATCCCTTGCCGGCAGGAGTAGGGGGCGTCGACACCCTGGGCGAGCAGCACGTCCAGGACGCTTTCGCTCTCCTTGACCTCGTACGCGCCGCCGGTCCTGGCGAGCCGCACGGTGAAGGTCCCGTCGGCCAGGCGTGCGCCGGCGTTCTCCACGGGAGCGAAGCGCTCCTTGTGGATCGCCTCGGCAGGCCAACCCGCTCCCTGCGCGGCGGAGATCACGAAGTCCATGAAGCCGCCGGGTCCGCAGACGTACACCGCCGTGTCGGGGTCGGGCGGGCCGAGGTCGGAGGCGATGCTGAACCGCTGCTCGTCCGGGCCGTCGTCGAGGTGGAGCCGGACGCGGGGGTCGTGTTCCAGCTCGTCGAGGAAGGCCGCGTCCGCGTGGCTTCGCGCGCAGTAGTGCAACCGGTAGTCCGCGCCGGCGACTTGGAGGGAGTGCGCCATGGCCAGCAGGGGAGTGACGCCGATGCCGCCGGCCACCAGCAGATGGCGGCGCGCCCGGTCCGAGACGCCGAACCTGTTGCGTGGACGGGAGATCCGCAGCCCGTCGCCCGCGCGCAGCCGGTGCATCCCGAGGGAGCCGCCGCGGGACGCGGTCTCGGCCAGCACGGCCAGCCGGTAGCGGGTGCGGTCGTGCGGCGGCCCGCACAGGGAGTACTGGCGGACCAGCCCGGCGGCGTCGTCCACGAGGACGTCGACATGGGCGCCGGCGGCGAACTCGGGGAGCGCGACGCCGTCGCGGCTGACCAGGTCGAGCACCACGATCCGGGCCGTCGCGTGATACCGGGCGACCACGACGGTGTCGAGCCAATCGTTGCTCATGCCGCTCGCTCAGATTCCGGCGGCCGTGGAGGCGCGGTCGGCCGCCGGGCGCCTGCCGAGGGTGAACAGGCCGGACTGGGTGCGGTGGACCTCCGAGGCGTCGCGGACGATGTTGATCGGGTCCCGCCCGGCCTCGACGTCGTCCGCCATCGTCAGAAGCATGCGCCGCAGCATGACGACACCGCGGTCACCGGTGGCCAGGGTCTCCTCGGAGTCCAGGGTGATCGCTCCCTGGGAGCCCTGGGCCTCGGTGTCACCGGGGAACCTCTGCCGCTCCTCCTCGGTCAGTTCGTGGTTCTGCTTGCCGTTCTGCGTGATGCCGATGACGAAGCGGACCATGCGCTCGGGGTCGTTGCTGCGGATGGAGAAGAAGAGCCGGTGGCTGGTGTCGTCGGAGGGCACGACCCACAGCAGTTGGTCCGGCCGCGCGTCGGGGGTGACGTGCACGTAGTCCGGCAGCCCGAAGACGTTGGGCAGGTGCTGCTCGACCGCGAAGCCGTACTCCGTGACCTCGCCGTCCTCGCCCTCCACCTCGAACCGCTGGGTGTACTTCACACCGTGGTCGGTGCGCTCGTACGTCAGACGATCGGCGATGGTGGCCGGGTCGAAGAAGTTCTCCGGGTAGCCGAAGGTCCCGGTGCCCAGCATCTGGTAGCCGCTGTGCGTGGAGTGGAGCCAGGTGACATGGGTCGGGTCGGCGGAGTTCTCGTAGATGTTGAGCCAGCTGAAGTCGGCCGGCATGCCGAGCACCGCGGCGTGCGGCACCGGCCAGCCGGCGAAGTACCGCTCGTCCTCGGCGGGGTCCTCCAGGGCGTCGTAGCGCGGGAGTTCGGGCTTGAGCTCGGGCGGGCCCATGTAGACGAAGACCAGCCCGTAGCGCTCCGCGACGGGGTACCAGGGCTGACGGGCGGCGTCCCGCCTGCGCCCGAGGGCCGGCTCGCAGGCCTGCTCGACGCAGCGGCCCTCGACGTCGAACTTCCAGCCGTGGTAGCAGCAGCGGATGCCGTCGTCCTCGACGCGGCCGTAGAAGAGGCTGGCGCCGCGGTGGGCGCAGCGCTCGAACACGACACCGGGGTTGCCCCGCCCGTCCCGGAAGACGACCAGGTCCTCGCCGAGCACCCGGGTCTTCTGCGGCAGGGCGCCGGCGACGAGCGCCTCGGAGCTGGCGATCGGGTGCCAGTAGCGGCGCAGCGCCTCCCCCATGGGGGTACCGGGTCCGACCTCGCGGAGGCGGGCGTTGTAGGAGGGCTTCGGGCGACCGTAGCCCGTGCCGGTGTCGGTCTCTGAAGTGGTGGTCATGGTGCTGTCTCCCGGGCGGCTCGGGCGCACAGCGGTGACGGGGCAGGGTGGAGTGGGGGATCACCTGCGAGGGCACCGTCGTGTGCGGTCCTCGAATAGGATTGTGGATTCACATTCGCATTACGGCTCGCGAGGCGTCAAGGGCCCTGTCCGTCCACCCGTCGTCCGGCAGCCCCGAGGGCGGATGCCGACGGTGTATAGGCTGGGACGGTGAGTTCCGAACCGTCACTCGACCTGCCGCCGGCACAGCAGGCCCGCAGCCGGCTGACCCAGCAGCGCATCCTGGACGCGGGTACGGCCCTGCTCGAAGAGGGCGGCACCGAGGCGCTCACCGTCGCGGCCGTCGCCGCCCGGGCGGGGGTCGCGGTCGGCAGCGTCTACCGTCGGTTCGGCGACAAGGACCGCCTGATCGCGGCCCTCCAGCACGACATGATCGAGCAGTTCGACGCCGACATCGTCCGCCGCTTCGCCCCGCTGGGCACGGACCCGGTCGCCCTGGTCACCTCGGCGGTCACCGGGCTCACCGAGACCTATCAGGCGCACGAGCGTCTGATGCGCGTCTTCCTCGCCGCGGGCGCCACCGATCCCGCGGTCGCCCGGGTCGGGTCCGAGGCCGCCATCGGCGCGGACCGCGTCTTCCGCCGGTTCCTGGAGCCGATCGTGCCGATGATCGACGGCCCGGAGCCGGAACTGCGGCTGGACGTCGTCTACCGCCTGATCTACGGCACCTGCCAGAACCGTGTGCTGTACGGCGATCTCTTCGAGTCCGACCGGCCGCTGACGTGGCGTCAGCTCACCGATGAACTGGTGGAGGTCGCCTGTCGGTATCTGCTCGGTGTACCGGCGCGGTGAGTCGCGGTTCTTCGATGTGAATGCGAGCACCCCTTCACATCAGGGGGTCGGCGGACACATACTGGGCCGACGCCACGGACGCCGGCCGCTGGAGCCCGCGGCCGGCCAGGGAAGGAACCGCCCCATGCGAGAGCCGCTCAGCTACGAGATCGCGTACGGCGCCGCTGCCGCCGCCCTGGAGGCGGGAAGGGCCGAGGGGCACCAGGTGTGCGCCGTCGTGGTCAACCGAAGCGGCGTGACCAAGGTCCTGCTCAGCGACGACGGGGTGGGTCTGCTCGGGGTGGAGACCGCGCGCCGCAAGGCCTACACCTCCGCCGTGAGCGGAGTGCCGACCGCCAGGTTCGCGGCCTTCGCGGCCTCTCCTCAGATGCAGGTCGCGCCCCCGCACCTGGTCGACGCGAACCTGCTGCCGGTCGCCGGCGGCGTGCCGATCCTCACGGCGGACGGGGAGGTCATCGGGGCGATCGGCGTGGGCGGGGCGGACGACACGACCGATGACCGTATCGCGAGCCGGGCTTGCGACTCGGTGGCGAAGATCGTCGGGTAGGTCCTTTGCCCGGAAGGTCTCACAGTGCCGTCCTGATGATGCCCACCGCGCGCGCCAGATGCGGCTCGGCCCGGTCGGCGCGATGGGCGACGGCCAGCTCCACACGTGCGTCGGGCCCGGCCAGCGGCAGGTAGGCGACCCCGGCGAGGGTCAGTGCGGTGACCGGCTCGGGCACGATCGCGAGCCCCAGTCCGCCGGCCACCAGGGTGACCAGGGTCGAGGTCTCGCCGACCTCGTGGCGGATGCGCGGCTCCACACCGGCGTCCCGCAGCAGGCCGAGGACGACGTCGTACATCACCGACCGGCGGTCGGCCGAGTGCACGATCAGGTCCTGGTCGGCGAGGTCCGCGGCGCGGAGCCGCTTCCGGCGGGCGAGCGCGTGGTCGACCGGCACCGCGACGACGAGCCGGTCCCGGCGCAGGGTGTGCACGGTGAGGGAGAGATCGGCCGCGGGCGGACGCAGCAGCGCCACGTCGATGGCGCCGGTGCGCAGCGCCTCGACCTGGTCGGGAGCGAGCATCTCGCCGCGGAAGGAGAAGTCGACTCCGGGCAGTTCCTCCGTCAGGCGGCGGGAGAGCGCGGGCAGCAGGCTGTACGTGGCCGAACCCACGCACCCGATGGCCAGGTGCCCCACCGAGCCGGTCGCCACGAGCCGTGCGTGGTGGGCGGCCTCGTCGACCTCGGCGAGAATCCCGCGCGCCCGGTCCAGATAGGCGCGGCCCGCCTCGGTCAGGTCGACGCGCCGGGTGGTGCGGTGCAGCAGTTGGACGCCGAGTTCCGTCTCCAGTTGGCGGATCTGCTGGGACAGCGGCGGCTGGGCCATGTGCAGCCGCTCGGCGGCCCGGCCGAAATGCCGCTCCTCGGCCACCGCCACGAAGTAGCGCAGGTGCCGCAGATCCATATGTCGTCCATATCAATCAGCCGGGATATGCGTACTTCAGAATATCGCGTCGCGGGACTAGCGTCGCTCCCATGAGCGCATTCCTCTATGCCGCGACACGGACACCCTTCGGCCGCTTCAACGGCGCGCTGGCCGGCGTCCGCCCCGACGACCTCGCCGCAGCCGCCATCACCTCGACGCTCGCCAGGGTGCCGGGCTTCGACCCGGCCGCGATCGACGACGTGGTGTGGGGCAACGCCAACGGCGCGGGCGAGGAGAACCGCAACGTCGGCCGCATGGCCGCGCTGCTCGCCGGCCTCCCGGTGAGCGTGCCCGGCACCACGGTCAACCGCCTGTGCGGCTCCAGCCTCGACGCGGCGATGACGGCCAGCCGGACCATCGAGTCCGGCGACGCGGAGGTGGTGCTCACCGGTGGTGTGGAGTCGATGACCCGGGCACCGTGGGTGCTGCCCAAGTCGGCGAAGCCCTTCCCGGCCGGCGACGTCACCGCGGTCTCGACGACCCTGGGCTGGCGGCTGGTCAACCCGAGGATGCCGAAGGAGTGGACCGTCAGCCTCGGCGAGGCCAACGAGCAGCTCCAGGAGCGCTTCGGCATCTCCCGCCGGCGGCAGGACGAGTTCGCCGCCCGCTCCCACCGACTCGCCCACGCCGCCTGGGAGTCGGGCTTCTACGACGACCTCGTGAGCCCGGTCGAAGGGGTCGACCTGACCCGCGACGAGGGCATCCGGCCCGGCTCCACGCCGGAGGTGCTGGCCGGACTCAAGCCGGTCTTCCGCACCCCGGAGCAGGGCGGCACCATCACCGCGGGCAACGCCAGCCCGCTCAACGACGGTGCTTCCGCGGTGCTGTTGGGCAGCGAGAGGGCGGCGGCCACGATCGGGACCGACCCGCTGGCCCGGATCGCCGGCCGCGGTGTGATGGCGCTGGAGCCGCAGGCCTTCGGCTACGCCCCCGTCGAGGCGGCCAACCGTGCGCTGGCCCGGGCCGGGATCGGCTGGGACCAGGTGGGCGCGGTCGAGCTCAACGAGGCGTTCGCCGTGCAGTCGCTCGCCTGCGTCGACGCGTGGAAGATCGACCCGGCCATCGTCAACCAGAAGGGCGGAGCCATCGCGATCGGGCATCCCCTGGGCGCCTCGGGCGGCCGCGTCCTCGCCACGCTGGCCAAGGTGCTGCGCGAGACCCGGCAGCGGTACGGCGTCGCTGCGATCTGCATCGGCGTCGGCCAGGGCCTGGCCGTCGTACTGGAGAACTGCGACGTCACGGAGGCGACCCGATGAGCCGGGCGGAGATCCTCGACAGCACGGACGCGGCGGTCGCCGGGATCGAGGACGGCTCCACCGTCCTGATCGGCGGATTCGGCCTGGCCGGAATGCCGTTCGACCTGATCGACGCGCTGATCCGGCAGGGTGCGAAGGACCTCACCATCGTGTCCAACAACGCCGGCAACGGCGACGTCGGACTGGCCGCGCTGCTGGCCGCCGGCCGGGTGCGCAAGGTGGTGTGCTCCTTCCCGCGCCAGGCGGACTCGTACGTCTTCGACGACCTCTACCGCGCCGGGAAGATCGACCTGGAGGTGGTGCCGCAGGGCAACCTCGCCGAGCGGATGCGCGCGGCCGGGGCCGGCATCGGCGCCTTCTACTGCCCGACCGCGGTCGGCACCCCGCTGGCCGAGGGCAAGGAGGTCCGGGAGATCGACGGCCGTACCTACCTGCTGGAGTACCCGATCAAGGGCGACTACGCGCTGATCGGCGCGCACATCGCGGACACCCTGGGCAACCTCGTCTACCGCAGGACGGCCCGCAACTTCGGGCCGGTCATGGCCACGGCCGCGACGACGACCATCGTCCAGGTCGACCAGGTCGTCGAGCCCGGCAAGCTCGACCCCGAGGCCGTCGTCACCCCGTCCATCTACGTCGACCGGATCGTCCAGGTGACGGCCCGTCGTTACACCGTCCAGGGGGCACGATGACCACCACGTCCACCGACCACCGGCTCTCGATGGACGAACTGGCCGCCGTCATCGCCCGCGACATCCCGGCCGGCGCCTTCGTCAACCTCGGCATCGGGCAGCCCACCAAGATCGCCGACCATCTGCCGGCCGACTCCGGAGTGGTGCTGCACACCGAGAACGGCATGCTCAACATGGGCCCGAAGGCCGAGGGCGACGCGATCGACCCCGACCTCACCAACGCCGGCAAGGTCCCCGTGACCGAACTGCCCGGAGCGGCGTACTTCCACCACGCCGACTCCTTCGCCATGATGCGCGGCGGCCACCTCGACGTCTGCGTCCTCGGTGCCTACCAGGTCGCCTTCAACGGCGACCTCGCCAACTGGCACACCGGCAAGCCGGACGACATCCCCGCCGTGGGCGGCGCCATGGACCTCGCCATCGGTGCCAAGGACGTCTACGTGATGATGACCCTGTTCACCCGCTCCGGCGAGCCCAAACTCGTCCCGCAGTGCACCTACCCGCTCACCGGCGTCGGCTGCGTCAGCCGCGTCTACACCGACCACGGCGTCTTCGACGTCGGCCCGGACGGCGTACGGATCCGGGAGACGTACGGCGTCAGTGCGCGAGAGCTCGGGGAGCGGCTCGGCATCCCGCGGGCGTAGGGCTCGCGCGGCGGGAGTACGCGTGGCGGGGATCCTGTTCCTCCGCCGTGTCCCGCCGCGGGTGGGAGCTGGACTCCGAACCGCACGCCGACGGCACGGGCCACTGGAGGATGCTGTTCAGTCCGGCGCTGCCGTTGTCCTGCCCCGCCCCCATCACGGTGACGATCCACGACGTTCACCATCGACGTCTCGGAATGAGCTCCGTGAGACAGGTGTTGTGGACCGGTATGAGCGAAGCTGTGGTGGCTAGTGCGTACGGCGGTCCCGAGGTCCTGTCGGTCATCGAGGTCACCGTCCCCGATCCCGGGCCCGGTCAGGTGCGGGTCGCCGTCCGTGCCGCAGGGGTCAACCCCTTCGACCACAAGGTGTACAGCGGTGCCTTCGGAACCGACCCGGCCCGGCTGCCGCTGCGGCTCGGCACCGAGGCCGCGGGTGTGGTGACCGCGGTGGGCCCCGACGCGCTCGGCCCCGCGGGTCCGGTGGAGGTGGGCGACGAGGTGATCGTCTACCGCGCGCCGGGCGCGTACGCCTCCGACATCGTCGTCCCGGCTTCGGAAGTGGTGCCGAAGCCGGCCCGGCTGTCCTGGGAGCAGGCCGGTGGGCTGATGTCCGCCGGAGTCACCGCCGTGCACGTCCTCGAGGCGATCGGCCTGGGCAAGGGCGACACCGTGCTGATCCACGGCGCCGCCGGGGGAGTGGGCCTGGTCGCCGTCCAGGTGGCGGTGGCGCGCGGAGCCACGGCTCTCGGAACGGCGAGCGCGGCGAAGCACGAGTTGCTGCGGGACCTGGGCGCGATCCCGATCACGTACGGCCCCGGCCTGGCCGACCGGGTACGCGCGGCGGCGCCCGACGGCGTGGACGCGGCGGCCGACCTCGTCGGAACCGACGAGGCGGTGGACGTCTCGGTGGACCTGGTGCCCGACCGCTCCCGCGTCGCCACCATCGCCGGATTCGAGCGTGGCGCTCGGGCCGGCATCAAGCTCCTCGGCGGCTCACCCGGCGCGGACCCCGGCACGGAGATCCGGGCAGCGGCCCGCCTGGAGCTGACCGCGGCGGCCGAGGCGGGCCGGCTGCGCGTCCTGATCGCCGGCAGCCACCCGCTGCGCGAGGCCGCCGCAGCACATCGAGAGATCATGACCGGCCACACGACCGGCAAGATCGTCCTGCTTCCCTGATGTCAGACCGCCAGCAAGGTCGGACGGTCAGCTGCCGACGCATCTCGACGGCGTCGTGCAGTGCGGGCATGTGCACGAACCCTTCGTCGCGGACCTGGTAGACGGCGTATTCGACGACTTCGAGCGAGACACTCGAGGCCGCTCGGCGAGCCGGCAAGCTGTGCACCGACATCCCTCCGGCGAAGGTGCTGCAACCGGAGTTCGGCTTCCACGACCTCGCCGGCCGCCGCGGCCCGGCTCCTGGGAACCGCCCTACGCCGGACGCTTCACAGGATCCTGACTCTGTTGATGCGCACCCCGCCGGGATGGCTCGGCCAGGTGTACACGGTCCACTTGTCGATCGCCTGAGTGGGCTGCCACGTGCCGTCCCCGTACCACTGCACGCGGTTGTTGCCGGTCGAGATCTGGGTGACCCACCAGTTCGAGGAGAGCAGGTCGGCCTCTCCGGCGTTCGCGTAACACCGCAACTCCGAGTTCTCGCCGGGACGATGGATGGTGATCTGCAAGAAGTCGCTCCGGCTGCAGGTGCCTTCGTTGATCGCGGACGCGTTCGTCGCGCCGACGGTGAGGGCAGCCGTGACCGCGATGGACGTCAGCGCGGCCAGAGCCGCTCGTCGTGCGATTCGTCGCATGGAGATGATCCACCTTTCAGGAGTCGCGCCGTTCCGAGCCAGTTCAGCTCAGGCTCGGTCCGGCAGCCAGACCCGTCCGTGCCTATCCCCGGCCGGGGCAGGCACGGTGCCGCGGAGCGGTCGATACTCGGAACCATGAAGGGTCAAGCACAGCTCGGGGACTTCCTCAGGACGCGGCGTTCGCAGCTGCGTCCCGCGGACGTCGGAGTACTCACGTACGGCGAGCCCCGGCGTGTTCCGGGGCTTCGGCGGGAGGAGTTGGCGCTGCTGGCGGGTGTGAGCGCCTCCTACTACACGCGACTTGAGCAGGGCCAGTCGCAGAGCGCCTCGCCCGAGGTGCTGGACGCGATCGCCCGGGCCCTGAAGCTGGACGAGTCCGAGCGACTGCATCTGCACGACCTGGCCCAGGCGGACAGGGGCCGCCACCGCCCTCGACGGCCGGCGCCGGAGCGGGTGAACGAGGCGACTCGTCAGCTGCTGGAGGCACTGGACGACGTTCCCGCGCTCGTGCTCGGCCGACGCAGTGACGTTCTGGCGTGGAACCGTCTGGGCCACGCGCTGTTCGCCGGGCACCTGGACCCCGACGTCCCGCAGAGCGCGGGCCGGCGCCCCAACATGGCCAGGCTGGTGTTCCTCGACCCGCACACCCGCGAGCTGTACGCGGACTGGCCCGGCAAGGCCAGGGCCGTGGTGGGAAACCTGCGGCTCGTGGCCGGGCAGCACCCGCAGGACAGCGCGCTGCACGGGCTGGTGGGCGAACTGAGCTCCCGAAGCACCGAGTTCGCATCGATGTGGGCCGACCACCGGGTCCAGCCGTGCACGGTCGCGACCTACGAGATGCGGCACCCGCTGATCGGCGCCCTCACCGTCGTCCAGCAGACCCTGAGCCATGGGAACGGCCCCGTCGTCGTCGTTGCCACCACGGAGACGGGCTCGCCCTCGCGTGCCGCACTGACCCTGCTCGCCCAGGCGGCCGCACCGGCCGCCGCACCGTCAACCATCCGGCCCACCCTGCCGGAACCCCGCCCCGCGGGCCCGTCGTATACGGGATCCCCGCTCACCGACTGACACCGGCACAGATCTCCACCGCCCACGGCAGCCGCGTGGTCGTGCGGACCCGTCATGCCCTCGACCGCCCAACCCCCATCCACGTCGGTCACATCCCATGGAGGAACCATGTCCAGAACTCTCCGCAACCTCACCGTGGCGTCAGCCGTCCTCCTCGCGGTCACCGGCGCTGTGGCCTCGACCGGAGGCGCAGCGGCGGCCGCGGCCGCACCGAAAACCGGCCCGCGGGTGTCCGTGCACTTCGACCTGGCCAAGGGCCAGACACCGGAGAACATCGCCTTGGCGCCGAACGGCGACGCCTATGTCACCTTCGCCGCCGGCCGACAGGTCGCCGTGGTCTCCCGCGAAGGCACCACCCGGATCCTGGCCACCCTGCCCGCGCCCGCCGACGGTGGCATCCACACCCCCGTGCTGGGCTTCCCCCTGACGGTCGGCATCGTCCGCGCGCACGACGGCACGCTGTACTTCCTCTACGCCACCGGCACACCCGACCTGACCGGCGTCTGGCGTCTGCGCCCCGGAGGCGAGCCGCAGCGGATCGCCGCGCTCCCCGCGAACGGGCTCCCCAACGGCCTGGCCCTGGACGCACGTACGCGCACGCTCTACCTCACCGACTCCGTGCTCGGCACCATCTCGCGAGTGCCCGTCACCGGTGGCACCCCCACCACCTGGTCGGCAGCCCCCGAACTGGCCTCCACCGGCTTCCTGGGCGCCAACGGCCTGAAGATCCACAAGGGCGCGGTCTGGGCCACCAACCTCGACAAGGGCACGGTCCTGCGCATCCCGATCCTCCCGGACGGTCGTGCCGGCCGGGTGAGGACGGAGGCCACCGGGCTGCAGGGGATCGACGACTTCGCCTTCACCGGCCGCGGCGAGCAGTTGCTGGCCACCCTGAACGGCACGAGTCAGGTCGCGCTGGTCGAACCCGACGGTGGGCACTCCATCGTGCTGAACCCGGCCGACGGGCTGCAGAACCCCACGTCCGTCGCCGTACGCGGGGACACCCTCTACGTCACGAGCGCCGCGTACGTGACCGCCGAAGACCCCAACCTGCTCCGCCTCCGGTTCAGGAGCTGAGGGGGATGCCGTCCACGTGGGGGAGGAGCGAGGCTCGCACCACGTGGGTCCGGATACGACAGAGTGGATCGGCCGGGCACGCAGTGAGCCGTCTCACGCGAGTGCAGCGGTGTCTCTCTCGACCTTCGAGTCCGACGCGTCCCGGTGTACAGTGACGACCGCCCTTGACCTGCACAAAGCAGGCAGGGAGCCGTCTTTCAGGAGTTCGACATGCTGCGCACCATGTTCAAGTCCAAGATCCACCGCGCCACCGTCACCCAGGCCGACCTGCACTACGTGGGATCGGTGACCATCGACGCGGACCTTCTCGACGCCGCCGACCTGCTGCCCGGTGAGCTCGTCCACATCGTCGACATCACCAACGGCGCCCGGCTGGAGACGTACGTCATCGAAGGCGAGCGCGGTTCGGGTGTGATCGGTATCAACGGTGCCGCCGCCCATCTCGTCCACCCCGGAGATCTGGTGATCATCATCAGTTACGCTCAGGTGACCGACGCCGAGGCGCGGGCACTCGTACCCCGGGTCGTGCACGTGGACCACGACAACCGTGTCGTCGCGCTCGGGGCCGATCCGTCCGAGCCGGTGCCCGGTTCGGACCAGGAGCGCAGCTCGCAGGCGGTGTCGGCCTGACCCGTTCGACGACCTTCGGACCAGGAGCGTGCCCATGAGCGACATCGAGATCCGCGACGACCGACAGGCCGGGCGCCTGGAGGCCTTCGCTTCCGGGGGAGGCGAAGTCGTCGGCCACATCCAGTACTTCGTCCTCGAATCGCCCGAGCGCGCCCTGGTCCCGGTCCACACCATCGTCGAACCGGCCCACGAGGGCCAGGGCATCGCCGGCTCCCTCGCCCGCGAGCTCTACACCATCGCGGCCCGCGAGGGCATCCCCGTCGCGCCCCTGTGCCCGTACGTCGTCAAGTGGGCCGAACGCCACCCCGACGAGGCCCCCGCGGCCGACCCCCAACTCCTCCGTGCGGCGAAGCAGTGGCTGGCAGCCAACCCCGAGGGCTTCTGACCAACCAACACGGCACCGACGCCGCCCACGGCTCCGAGATCGGCAATCCCGTCGCGCCGTGAGCAACCTCCGGCGCGGGCTCGTGAGTTGAGATGCCACCGGTCCATGGGCTGCGGTCCAGCCGGTCGGTGGGGTGAGGTGCCACCGTCTCCACGGGCAGCGGCTTCCATCGGTCCTTGGGCTGCGGTCCAGCCGGTCGGTGGGGTGAGGTGCCACCGGTCCACGGGCCGCGGCTTCCGCCGGTCCATGGGCTGAGTTGCCACCGGTCCACGCGCCGCGGCCTCCACCGGTCCATGGGCCGCGGCCTCCACCGGTCCGAGGACCGCCCTCAGCTTGAGCCAGGTGCCGCCGGTCCATCGGCCGCGGCCCCGCCGGTCCGTGAGTCGCAGCCCGGCCGATCCACGAGCCGGACCGCAAGCCCCCCATCCCTGGGCGGCTACCCGGCCTGTCCCGCGAATGCGGTCCCCAGCGACGCCCAGGGCCGCGAGCAACGCAGTTCGCGAGCCGTGGCCCCGTCGATCCACGAGCCGAGTCGTGGCCCCATCCATCCCTGGGCCGCGACCCGGACTATCCCTCGACCAAGGTTGCCACCGACCCCTCGGCCCCAGGCCGGCCGGTTCGCGTCGATGTGTCTGGGGAGGGGGTGGCACGCTCATGGGCGGGCAGTTGCCACGCATGAACCGTGAGGCCGCGGCACAGTGACACGCGGCCCCGCCTGCCTCCCCCCTCACACCGTCGGGTGACTGCCGGGATCGGTCACGGGTACGCGGGGAGTAGTCCAGAGACGGACGGAGCAGTTCAGAGCCGACGTCGACCGACTGGCTGGAGGACCTGATGACCAACCCGTACCCCGACCCCGTACCCCCGGGTCCCACTCCGGGCCCCGGCCCGGCCCCCACACCGGGCCCGACCCCGGAACCCCCGGCCCCAGGTCCGGACCCGACCCCGGGCCCAGGCCCCGTTCCGGACCCGACGCCCGGCCCCACCCCCACCCCCGACCCGGCCCCGTCCCCGATCCCCCCGGGCCCCGAGCCGGTACCGAACCCGGAGCCGGGTCCGCCGCTCAGCTGACGACGAGCGACACAGTGGAGGAGGGCCACCGAGCGGTGGCCCTCCTCCATGCCGTACGTCTCGGACGTCAGGCCTCCACCTCGGACCGGTCCCCGCCCCACAGCGTGTGGAACGAGCCCTCGCGGTCCGTGCGCCGGTAGGTGTGCGCTCCGAAGAAGTCCCGCTGCCCCTGCGTCAGCGCCGCAGGCAGCCGCTCGGCGCGCAGCGCGTCGTAGTAGGCCAGCGCCGCCGCGAAGCCCGGCGTCGGCACACCCTGGCGCGTCGCCGCGACGATGACCTCGCGCCAGTCGTCCTGCGCGGCGGCGATCTCCTGCGCGAAGGTGTCGTCGGACAGCAGGCTCGGCAGGTCCGCGCGGGTGTCGTAGGCGGAGCGGATGCGGTCCAGGAACGCCGCCCGGATGATGCAGCCGCCACGCCAGATCGCGGCGACGGCACCCAGGTCGATGTCCCAGTCGTACTCCTCACGCGCGGCCGCGATCTCGTGGAAGCCCTGCGTGTACGACACGATCTTCGAGGCGTACAGCGCCTGCTCGACCCGGTCCGCGAAGGCGCCCGCCTCGGCCTCCGACAGCGGCGTCGCCTTGGGCCCGGCGAGACCGCGGGACGCCTCCCGCAGCTCCGCGTGCCCGGACAGCGAGCGCGCGAAGACCGCCTCCGCGATACCCGAGACCGGGACACCGAGGTCCAGCGCGATCTGCACGGTCCACCGCCCCGTGCCCTTCTGCTCGGCCTGGTCCACCACCACGTCCACGAACGGCTTGCCCGTCGCCGCGTCCACGTGGGACAGCACCTCGGCCGTGATCTCGATCAGGTACGAGTCGAGACGGCCCGTGTTCCAGGTGCGGAAGATGTCCGCGATCTGCGCGGGGGAGTACCCGGCCACGTCCCGCAGCAGCTGGTACGCCTCGCCGATCAGCTGCATGTCGGCGTACTCGATGCCGTTGTGGACCATCTTCACGAAGTGCCCGGCGCCGTCGGGACCGACGTGGGTCACGCACGGCGACCCGTCGGCCGCCTTCGCGGAGATCTTCTCCAGCATCGGACCGAGCGAGTCGTACGACTCCTTCGGGCCGCCCGGCATGATGCTCGGGCCGTTGAGCGCGCCCTCCTCGCCGCCGGAGACGCCCATGCCGACGAAGTGGATGCCCTGCTCGCGCAGTTCGCGCTCCCGGCGCCGGGTGTCCGCGAAGTGCGCGTTGCCGCCGTCGATGATCATGTCGCCGGGCTCCAGGAGCGGCGCGAACTCCTGGATCACGGCGTCGGTCGGCTCGCCGGCCTTCACCATGATGACCAGTCGGCGCGGCCGCTCCAGCGCCGCGACGAACTCCTTGGCGGTCTCGGCCGCGATGAAGTCGCCCTCGCTCCCGAACTCCTCGACCAGGGCGTGCGTACGCGACGCGGTCCGGTTGTGCAGGGCGACCGTATAGCCGTTGCGGGCGAAGTTGCGGGCCAGGTTGCGGCCCATGACCGCGAGGCCCGTGACGCCGATCTGCGCTGTAGTGCTCATACGGTGTGGCTCCTAAAGCATCCGTTATCGGTGGTGCCGGTCGTCCGACCAGTATCGACCCTGGCCATCCTGACGTGCCGGTACGGCGTGCGCACGTCCGGGGTGTGCGTCGTTACGCAGGCAGATACGCACGAAAGCCCCCGCCTGCCTCAGCCGTTTCCCAACTCGGCCGTGAACGCGCCCGCTTGAGCTCCGGCTCGGCTGGTTGCCGTCTTGTCATGGCCTGTTCGCAGCGCTTACTTTTGCCCCTCCTGGCGCAAGACGCATGTCGTAGGGGGAGGCCACCATGGCCGTACGCGGCCGGCACCGTCGGTATCAGCCGAACAGGATCAACCGCGCCTCGCTCACCGTCACCGCGGGTGGCGTGGGCATCGCGGTCCCGCTCATCGGCACCGGCACGGCCCACGCGGCCGACGTGGACACCTGGAACAAGGTCGCCGCGTGCGAGTCCAGCAACAACTGGAGCATCAACACGGGCAACGGCTATTACGGCGGGCTCCAGTTCACCCGGTCCACGTGGGAGGCGTACGGCGGCACCCGGTACGCGGCCCGTGCGGATCTGGCCACCAAGGACCAGCAGATCGCCGTGGCCGAGAAGGTGCTGGACGGACAGGGACCGGGCGCCTGGCCGACGTGCTCGGTGCGGGCCGGGCTCACCCGCGGGGGAGCAGGCCCGGACATCCAGCCCGTATCCAGGAAGTCGTCCTCGGCGCCGGACGTCCAGCCGCAGACCACCCCGCAGTCGCGGGCCGGGACCGCCGAGATGTACACCGTGGTCCGCGGCGACTCGCTCTCCGGGATCGCCGACGCCGAGAAGGTCCGTGGCGGCTGGCGGCAGCTCTACGCCGCCAACCGGCAGACCGTCGGGGCCGATCCCGACCTCATCCTGCCCGGGCAGCGGCTGAAACTGCGGGCCATGGCCGGTACGACCACCACCGCCGACCCCGTCTCGACGAGGAGGACCTCCTCCGGCTCGCAGACGACGGAGAAGAGCGAGAAGGCGGAGAAGAAGGCCACGGACAGCGGCCTGGTCGCCCCCGTGAACGCCTCTCTCAGCACCCCGTACCACAAGGCGGGCTCGTCCTGGTCGAAGGGCTACCACACCGGCGTCGACTTCGCGGTGCCCACCGGGACCACCGTGAAGGCGGTCGCGGCCGGGAAGGTGGTCGCCTCCGGCTGGGGCGGCTCCTTCGGCTACCAGGTGGTCATCCGGCACGGCGACGGCCGCTACACCCAGTACGCCCATCTGTCCGCCATCTCCGTGAAGGCCGGGCAGAGCGTGGGCGCCGGACAGCGCATCGGCCGCTCCGGGTCCACCGGCAACAGCACGGGCCCGCATCTGCACTTCGAGGTGCGGACGGGGCCCGGCTTCGGCTCCGACATCGACCCGGTGGCGTACCTCCGGGCCGGGGGCGTCAGGATTTGACCCGCGCGCGGTGCCGGTCGAGCATCGGCAACGGGATGTAGGCGGCGCCGTAGAAGGGGCCGTAGTACGTCGGCATTTCGGCGCGAGACGCCGGGCGCTCGTCGGCCGGGCCGCCCGTCAGCGCCGCGGGCGCCGCCGGGGCCGGGACGAGCAACTCCTCGCGCAGGGCGGCGACCTGCTCGACGAGCACGCCCTCGCGCACCAACGCGTCGGCCGGTGACTCGGCGGGCGCCGGCAGGAACACCTCCTCGGGCTCGCCCTGCGCGGCCAGGAACCGGGTGTCCCGCTCGCCCGCCGCCGACGGGAGTCGGGTTTCCCGCTCGGTCGCGGCGGGCAGGAATCCGCCTTCCCGCTCGGCCGCCGTCAGGAGCACGTCCCCGCCCCGGAGCACATCCTCTCCCAGCAGCACATCCTCCCGCTCGCCCGCCGCCGGCAGGAACCCGTCCTCGCCCTCGGCCGCCGTCGGCTCCGCCTCGGCGTGGGTCCGCTGGATTCGCTCCGTGGTCAGCAGGATCAGACCGCCCGCCGCCACCACACCGCAGCTCAGCGCGAGCGCGGTGCCCGTGGTGCCGTAGCGGAACGTCTCGCCGAACATCGTGATGCCGACCGCCGCCGCCACCACCGGGTTGACGACCGTCAGCGTGGCCAGCGGGGCCGCGAGGCCCGCGCCGCGGTAGGAGGCCTGCGACAGCATCAGACCGGCCGTGGCCAGCACGCCGATCGCGGCCAGTGAGGGCAGGTCCGCCGTGGCGATCCCGCCGCTCCAGTCGACGGCGACCGTCTTGGTGAACACCGAGGACATGCCGAACGCTATGCCGGACGCGGTCGCGAGCAGCACGCTGCGCACCGCCGGGTGCCGGTGCGCGGCCCGGCCCGCGATCATCAGCGCGACCACCGCGGCGGCCGTGACCAGCCCGGCGAACACCCGCTGGGCCGTGCTCAGCGACTGCGCGTCGGCCGCGCCCACCAGGGAGAGCAGACCGGCAAGACCCACCGTGGCCATGATCGCGCCCCGCCAGGCGGTGGCCCCGGCCCTGCGGCCCACGAACAGCGCGGCCATCGGCAGCGCGAACACGATCGTCAGGGCGCCCAGCGGCTGGACCAGGCTCAGGGGACCGTACGCGAGCGCCACCACGTGCAGCAGTCCGCCCAGGCCGTTCAACGCGACCGCCGCCCACCAGCTCGGCCGGCGCAGGGGCGCGTACTGCTCGTCGGGGTGCGACACGGCGACCTGCTCCTGCACGATCGCTCCGCCCGCGTAGGCGACGGCGGAGACGAGCGAGAGGAGCACGGACAACGCGAGGGCACTCATGAGCTGCTCCTCTGCGTGAGGCGGGGGCGACTTGCCCGGTGCGACGAACGGTCGTCTTCCATGAACAACACGATGCCCGGAAAACTTCTTCCCGTCGTCGTACCTGAGCAGGCAATGGGTCCTACTGCCGATGGAGTACAAAAGGGTCCGTGTCCTCCCCAAGGCGGGTGACACGGGGTGGAGGCCCCCTGGTGGGTTCCCCTACGGGCCTTGGTACTACTGCTGGTCGTGGACCTCGACCCGGAACTCGCGGCGCTGCGACCGCTCGGCGCCTTCTTCGTCCTACGCACGATCGGCGACCCCGCCGGGACCTCGCGCCCGGCGCTGCCGACCCTCGCACAAGTCTACGAGAACCGGTCGTCGGATGTTTACGGAAATTCCCTGACTTTTCGTGTCCGGAAGGTCGCCCAGGCCCTGAACGCCCCCGAGCCCCGGATCGGGGCCTCCATCGCCCACCTGGGCCTCGCGGCCCGGCTGTGGTCGGTGGCGCTCGGCTGTGCGGCCGTGTACGGCCGGATCCCCGACCTGTCGCCCGGCCGGCTGCACTGGGACCCCGACGGCAGCGCCCCCGACGACCTGTGGCTGAGCCTCCAAGGCCTACAAGGACCCCGAGGACGCCAAGGCTTCCAAGGCCTCCAAGGTGCGGACGAGTCCCTGCCGGGTGACGCCCAGACCCTCGCCGACACCGTCCTGCACGGCCACCTCGAACCCCTGGCCGCCGCGCTCCGCACCCAGTACCGCCTGGCCCTCGGACTCCTGTGGGGCAACGCCGGATCCGCCCTGGCCGGAGCCGTCCGACAACTGAGCCACCACAGCACCGGCGACCGCGCCCGCACCCTCGCGGCCGAGCTCCTCGCCCACCCGCTCCTCGCGGGCACCCTCGACCCCCGCACGCTCCGCCGCCGCAGCTGCTGCCTGTACTACCGGTTGCCGCAAGGAGGCGTGTGCGGTGACTGTTGCTTCACACGAGCCCCGCGCTCTTCCCCGCGCGGCGCATCTGGGTGACCATGAAAGCCGACCAGCCGCAAAGACAGGGGGTTCCGGGTGCGTGTGGGCCTGCTGACCCGGGAGTACCCGCCGGATGTGTACGGCGGCGCGGGTGTCCATGTCGAGTTCCTCGCCCGGGAGTTGAGACCCCTCGTCGACCTGGACGTGCACTGCTGGGGCGAGGGCCGCACCGAGGGCGTGATCCGGCACCGCCCCTGGTCAGGGCTGGACGCGGCCAACGACGCGCTGCGCACATTCTCCGTGGACCTCTCCATGGCCGCCGGGCTCGAAGGCCGTGAGCTGGTCCACTCGCACACCTGGTACGCCAATCTCGCCGGCCACTTCGGCAAGCTGCTGCACGGCATCCCGCACGTGATGACCGCCCACTCCCTGGAGCCCCTGCGCCCCTGGAAGGCCGAGCAGCTCGGCGGCGGATACGCCCTCTCCAGCTGGGCCGAGCGCACCGCGATCGAGTCCGCCGACGCGGTGGTCGCGGTCTCCGGGGCGATGCGCGAGGACATCCTCGGCTGCTACCCGGGACTGGACCCGGCCAAGGTCCACATCGTGCACAACGGCATCGACACCACGCTGTACCGGCCGGACCACGGCACCGACGTGCTGGACCGCATCGGCCTGGACCGCGACCGCCCGTTCGTGCTGTTCGTCGGCCGTATCACCCGCCAGAAGGGCGTGCCGCACCTGCTGCGCGCGGTGCGGGACATCGACCCGGGAGCGCAGGTCGTGCTGTGCGCGGGCGCCCCGGACACCCCCGAGATCGACCGCGAGTTCCGTGAGCTCTTCGAGGAGCTGAGCCGGGTCCGCGAGGGCGTGCACTGGATCCCGCAGATGCTGCCCCGCCCGGAGGTGATCCAGCTTCTCACCCATGCGGCCGTCTTCGTCTGTCCCTCGGTGTACGAACCCCTCGGCATCGTCAATCTGGAGGCGATGGCCTGCGGTACTCCCGTGGTGGCCTCGCGGGTCGGCGGGATCCCCGAGGTCGTGGACGACGGCAGGACCGGACTGCTCGTGACCGTGGACGACGGGTTCGAAACGGCCCTCGCCGGGGCACTCGACTCGGTGCTCGGCGATCCGGAAGCCGCAGGTCGGATGGGCGAGGCGGGGCGGGAGCGCGCGGTGGGCGAATTCGGCTGGGACGCCGTCGCCCGGCGCACGGTCCGGCTCTACGAGGAGATCGTCAAACAGGCGTACTAAGCCCCGGACAAGGGCAAGCATGGTTCAACCAGGGTGAGGGGAGCGGCCATGCGTCGTGGTGGACCTTCGGTGCTCGGCATCGTACTGGCGGGCGGAGAGGGCAAACGTCTGATGCCCTTGACCACGGACCGCGCGAAACCTGCGGTCACCTTCGGAGGAACGTATCGTCTGGTCGATTTCGTCCTCTCCAACCTCGTCAACGGCGACATCCTGCGCATCTGTGTGCTCACGCAGTACAAGTCGCACTCGCTGGACCGGCACATCACCACCACCTGGCGGATGTCGAGCCTGCTCGGCAACTACATCACGCCGGTGCCCGCCCAGCAGCGCCTCGGTCCGCGCTGGTACCTGGGCAGCGCGGACGCGATCCTCCAGTCGCTGAACCTGATCTACGACGAGCGCCCCGAGTACGTGGCGGTGTTCGGCGCCGACCACGTGTACCGCATGGACCCGCGCCAGATGCTCGCGCAGCACATCGAGTCCGGGGCGGGTGTGACGGTGGCGGGGATCCGCGTCCCGCGCTCCGAGTCGTCGTCCTTCGGGGTGATCGCCCCGGGCTCGGACGGCCTCACGGTGGAGAGCTTCCTGGAGAAGCCCGCCGACCCGCCCGGCCTCGCGGACGACCCGGAGTGCGTGTTCGCCTCGATGGGCAACTACATCTTCACGACCAAGGCGCTGATCGAGGCGCTCCAGCGGGACTCCGAGGACGTGAACTCCGTCCACGACATGGGCGGCTCGATCCTGCCGCAGCTCACCGACCGCGGCGAGGCCCAGCTCTACGACTTCAGCGCCAACCACGTCCCCGGCGAGACCACCCGCGACCGCGGCTACTGGCGGGACGTGGGCACCCTGGACGCCTACTACGACGCCCACATGGACCTGATCGCCGAGCGCCCCGCCTTCAACCTCTACAACCGCCAGTGGCCCATCTACACCCACTCCGGCCAGCTCTCCCCGGCCCGCTTCAACGCCGGCGGCATCGCCAGCGAGTCCATCATCAGCGCCGGCTGCCTGATCCGGGGCCAGGTCACCCGTTCCGTCCTCTCCCCGGGCGTCCTGGTCGACCCGGGCGCGGTGGTCCAGGGCTCGGTGCTGCACGACAACGTCAAGATCGGCCGGGGCGCGGTGGTCCGGGGTGCCGTCCTCGACAAGAACACCGAGGTCCCGCCGGGCGCCACGATCGGCGTGAACCCGGAGCGGGACGCGGAGCTGTACACGGTGTCCAAGGGCGGGGTGATCGCGCTGGGCAAGGGCCAGCTGGTGTCGTAGGAGGCCCGGAATGACCGTCCGCGCCGTGACACCCGCCGACGCGGACGACGTCTTCCGCCTGCTCCGCGACTTCGCCACCAGCCACACTCCCGAGCCGGGCCGCTTCACGGCGGTCACCTTCCCCGCGGTCCTGGCGGCCGCCGCGGACGGCAGGGCCGAGTTCCTGGCCGCCGAGGAGGGCGGGCGCGTGGTCGGGTACGCCTACGCCGTCCGCGCTCCCACGCTCTTCGCCGGGGGCACGGTCCTCGAACTGCTGGAACTCACCGTCGACGCGGCGCACCGCGGCCACGACATCGGCTCAGGGCTCGTGCGCGCGGTGCTGGAGGCCGCCGAGCGGGCCGCCGACGCGCAGGTGTGCGTGCCCACGCGCCGGGCCGCGGACTTCTACCGGCGCCTGGGCTTCACCGAGACGGCCGCCTACCTCAAGTGGACTCCCGGAGCCCGAGCCGGGCGGTGAGATCCCTGGACGGAAGCCCGGATCCGTGTTGTCATGCCATTTCATGCCCATGACAACGTTGTTATGGAGGCTTCCGTGCACACCAGACGTCTCAGGGGCCGGCTCGCGTTACTGCTGGCCGCGCTGCTCGGCCTGGCCGGCCTCACCGCCACGCCCGCCCCGGCCGCGGACGACCCCGTCGAGGCCCGTGGTCTCAAGGGCGAGTACTGGACCCAGTCCGCCCCCGGCGCCTTCGACTTCCACGAGCTGAAGGCCACCACCTTCGACCCGAACCTCGACTTCGACACCCTCGAACCCCGCCTCGCCGCCGCGACCGGCCGCTCGGACGACGTCAGCGTCCGCTGGACCGGCAAGGTCGTACCGGAGACGACCGGTCCCCACACCTTCTCGGTCATCGGCGACAACGGCTTCCGCCTCTGGATCGGCGGCCGGCTCCTCATCGACCACTGGGTCGACGACTGGGACCGCGAACAGAGCGCCGAGCCGGTCGAGTTGACCGCCGGACAGTCCTACGACATCAAGGTCGAGTACTTCGAGCACTACGGCGGCTCCAACCTCCACCTGCGCTGGATCCAGCCGGGCGGCACCAAGCAGGCCGTCCCCCAGTCGGCGTTCCGGCTCCCCGACGGTTACGACTACGACGGCCCGGTCGCGACCACCGTCCTCGGCACCGGCCGCACCCTGAGGCTCGACTTCGCCCAGCCCCTCGCCGCACCCCCGGCCGGCCTCACGGACCACCTCCAGGCGGTGATCGGCGGCGCCAAGTGGCCTCTGGGAGCGGTGAAGCAGGACCCGAAGGACGCCCGCGCCCTCCTGGTCACCCTCGCCGAGCCCGTCGTCGGCAACAGGACCGGCACCGCACGCGGCACCGCCGACATCCGCTACGACGGTGCCGGCGGCCTCATCGGCACCGACGGCAACGTTGTCAACGCCTTCTGGAGCAGCGGCTCCAACCGCTCGACGTACGAGCTGCTGACGAAGTGGGCCGACGAGGTGGGGCCGGACAACGCCCATCCCGAGTACCCGCGCCCCCAGTTGACCCGCACGCAGTGGCAGAACCTCAACGGCCGCTGGCAGTTCGCCGCCGCCGAGGCGGGCGAACAGCCGCCGGTGGGCCGGGATCTGGCCGAGCGCATCCTCGTCCCGTACCCGGTGGAGTCCCAGCTCTCCGGTCTGGAACGGCACGAGGACCGCATGTGGTACCGCCGCACCTTCACCGTCCCGGCCGACTGGCACATCGGCTCCGGCAAGCGCCTGCGCCTCAACTTCGGCGCGGTCGACTGGCGTTCAGAGGTGTACGTGAACGGCACCAGGGTCGCCGAACACACCGGCGGCTACGACAAGTTCAGCGCCGACATCACCGACGCGCTGAAGCCCGGCCGCAGTCAGGAACTGATCGTCGGCGTGTACGACCCGACCGACGCGGCCGACGGCGAGAACCCGCCCCTCGGCAAGCAGCGCCTCGACCCGAGCGGCATCTGGTACACCCCGTCCTCCGGTATCTGGCAGACCGTCTGGATGGAACCGGTCGCCCGTGACCACGTCGACTCCCTCAAGCTGACACCCGACCTCTCCACCGACCGGCTGAGGGTCGAGGCGCGGGGCGTCCGCGACGGCGTACCGATCACGGCGACGGCGTACGCCGGAAAGCGGAAGGTGGCGACGGCGCGCGGCCGTACGGGTGAACCGCTCGACCTGGGCATCGCGAATCCGCGCCTGTGGTCGCCCGACGACCCGTTCCTCTACGACCTGGAGGTGACCGTCGGTGCCGACCGCGTCGGCAGCTACTTCGGGATGCGCTCCATCGCTGTCGAGAGCGTGAACGGCACCCCGCGCACGGTCCTCAACGGGGAGCCGGTCTTCATGATGGCCACCCTCGACCAGGGCTTCTGGCCCGACGGCCTGCACACCGCGCCCACCGACGAGGCCCTCGCCCACGATCTGAAGGCGCACAAGCGGCTCGGCTTCAACGCCGTGCGCAAGCACATCAAGGTCGAACCCGACCGCTGGTTTTTCTGGGCCGACCGGCTGGGCCTGCTGGTGTGGCAGGACATGCCCGCCATGACGGCCGGGGTGAACCCGGGCCCCGCCGCCCGCGCCGAGTACGAGCGTGAGCTCAAACAGATGATCGACCAGCACATCAGCAGCCCCTCGGTCGTCATGTGGGTGACCTTCAACGAGGGCTGGGGGCAGTACGACATCGGCCGGATCGCCGAACAGGCCAAGGCCTGGGACCCGACCCGCCTGGTCAACAACCAGTCGGGACTGAACCTGGGGACGGACGGCAACGCCGGCGACATCATGGACGAGCACGGTTACCCGAGCCCTGCCCTGCCGCCCCGCCCGGACGGCAGGCGTGCCCTGGTCAGCGGGGAGTACGGCGGCCTCGGCCTGGCGGTGCCCGGACACGCCTGGTCCGTGCAGCAGTCGTACGTCGACGTCGATCCGGCGACCTACACCGACGACTACCTGGCCAAGCTCGACGAGGTGCGGGCGCTGGTGTGCCGGGGCAGCAACGGGGCCGTGTACACGCAGATCACGGACGTGGAAGGAGAGCTCAACGGGCTGCTCACCTACGACCGCAAGGTCCTGAAACCGGACGTCGAGCGGGTCGCGGCCGCGCACCGGGCGCTGATCCGGGACGCGTCCCGGGCGACTCCGGCGGGCTGTGCGGCAACCGACGGCTGATCACATCCACACCTTGTGTCCCGCCCCTTTCCGAAGGGGCGGGACGTAATCTGCTGTTAACTGTGCGTAGCTTGATCGTACTTGACCGTAATCGCCGGAGGGCGATTGACTGCTGCTCCACCCGTCGTCGACGCGAGGCAAGCCATTGACTTCAGACCTGCTCGCCCCTCTCGACCTGGCGTTCTGGAACATGGAAACCGCCGAGCACCCGATGCACCTGGGCGCGCTCGGCGTCTTCGCGGCGCACTCGCCCACCGCGGGCGCCCACGCGGCCGATCTGCTCGCCGGCCGGGCCGCCGCCGTGCCCGGCCTCAGAATGCGGATCCGGGACGTGTGGCCGCTCGGCTTCCCGTACGCCTTCGGGGGCGCCGCGCGCGTGCCCGACCCCGCCTTCGACCCGCTCCGGCACGTCCTGCTGCACGCCCCGACCGCCGACTTCCAGACCGAGGCGGGCCGTCTCATGCAGCGGCCGCTCGACCGTGAGCGGCCGCCGTGGGAGGCGCATGTGCTGCCGGGGGAGGACGGCGTCTCCTTCGCCGTGCTCTTCAAGTTCCACCACGCCCTGGCCGACGGACTGCGGGCGCTGACGCTCGCCGCCGCCGTCCTGGACCCGATGGACCTGCCCGCCCGCAAGCCGCGTCCCGAGGAGCCCGCGAAGCCGCTGCTGCCGGACGTGCGCAAGCTGCCCGACCTGGTCCGGGGCGCGGTCTCCGACCTCGGTCGTGCTCTCGACATCGGCGCCTGCGTCGCCCTGTCCTCGGTGGCCGTGCGCTCCTCGCAGGCCCTCACCGCCGAGCCGAGCGGCACCCGCCGCACCGCGGGAGTCGTCGTCGACCTCGACGACGTGCACCGCGTCCGCAAGTCCCGCGGCGGCACCGTCAACGACGTCCTGATCGCCGTCGTCGCGGGCGCCCTGCGCCGCTGGCTGGACGAGCGCGGCGACGGCAGCGCGGGCGTGGCGCCCCGCGCCCTGATCCCCGTCTCCAAGCGCCGTCCGCGCACCGCGCACCCGCAGGGCAACCGGCTCTCCGGGTACCTGATGCGGCTTCCGGTCGGCGACCCCGACCCGCTGGGCCGCCTCGACACGGTCCGCAGGGCCATGGACCGCAACAAGGACGCGGGCTCCAACCGGGGCGCGGGCGCGGTGGCCCTGCTCGCCGACCACGTCCCGGCCCTCGGTCACCGGCTCGCCGGCCCCCTGGCCGGCAAGGGCGCCCGGCTCTGGTTCGACATCCTGGTCACCAGCGTGCCCCTGCCGAGCATCGGTCTGAAGCTCGGCGGCAACCCGGTCACGGAGGTCTACCCCTTCGCCCCGCTCGCCGGTGGCCAGTCCCTCGCGGTCGCGATCTCGACGTACCGCGGACAGGTCCACTACGGCCTGGTCGCGGACGCGGAAGCGGTGCCCGACCTGGACCGGCTCGCCCGGGCGCTGTCCGAGGAGGTGAAGGAACTGCTGACCGCCTGCGGCTCCTGATCGTTTCCGGATTGGGGGCCGGGCCCGGCGCTGAAGTAAAATTCCGCGTTCGACAAGCGGACGCGGCCTCAGCGCCGCACGGGTGACCAGGGAAACGGCAGCGCGATGACGGTGACAGACGACGGCTCGGCGACCATGCACGAGCCCGGTGACGAGGTCGTGTACGGCCCCGGCATCGACCCGGAGCGGCTGGCCGTCTGCCTGAGCGTGCTCGACGAGCTCGACAAGCTGGAGGTCGACCACCCCGACGCGATCGCCGTGCGCCGGGCCACCGCCGGGCTCTACCGCACCGTCAAGCAGCGCCGCCGCCAGGAGCGCCGGGCCGCCAAGACCGCCCACGACAAGGCGGTCACGGAGGCCACGGCGACCGGCTCCGCCCAGCGCATCGACGACGAGACCGAGGGCATCCTGCCGTCGTCGATCACCGAGGAGGGCAGGGTCGCGGGGATACTCCAGCGCCCGCGCTCCTGTTACACCTGCAAGACCCGGTACGTCGAGGTCGACTACTTCTACCACCAGCTCTGTCCGGACTGCGCCCGCCTGAACCGCGGCAAGCGCGACGCCCGCGCCGACCTCACCGGCAAGCGCGCCCTGCTCACCGGCGGCCGCGCCAAGATCGGCATGTACATCGCGCTCAGGCTGCTGCGCGACGGCGCCCACACCACCATCACCACGCGCTTCCCCAAGGACGCCATTCGCCGCTTCAAGGCCATGGAGGACTCCGGCGACTGGCTGCACCGCCTGGAGGTCGTCGGCATCGACCTGCGCGACCCCGCCCAGGCCGTCGCCCTCGCGGAGCAGGTCGCCGAGGCGGGCCCGCTCGACATCCTCGTCAACAACGCGACCCAGACCGTACGGCGCCTGCCGTCCGCGTACGCCGCCCTGGTCGACGGCGAGAGCGCCCCGCTGCCCGCCGGTGAGCTCCCCGCCCACCACGTCATCGGCGCCTTCGGCTCCGGCGCGGTCGACGGCCTCGCCTCGCTGCCCGCCGGGATCTCCGGCATCGACGCCCAGCAGGTCGCCGACCTCGCCCTGGTCGCGGGCAACGCCAGCGTCGCCCGGCACCTCGACGGCACCGCCATCGACGCGGGCGGCCTGGTCCCGGACGTCGTCGACAGCAACACCTGGGTCCAGACCATCGACCAGATCTCCCCGGTGGAGCTCCTGGAGACCCAGCTCTGCAACTACACCTCGCCGTTCATCCTGATCAGCGCCCTGCGTCCGGCGATGGCCGACGCGGCGAAGAAGGCGCGGAGCGGACGCGCGTACGTCGTGAACGTCTCCGCGATGGAGGGCGTCTTCGGGCGCGGCTACAAGGGCGCGGGCCACCCCAACACCAACGCCGCCAAGGCGGCGATGAACATGGTCACCCGCACCAGCGCCCAGGAGATGTTCCAGAGCGACGGCATCCTCATGACCTCCGTCGACACCGGTTGGATCACCGACGAGCGCCCGCACTACGACAAGCTCCGGCTCGCCGAGGAGGGCTTCCACGCCCCCCTCGACCTGGTCGACGGCGCGGCCCGCGTATACGACCCGATCGTGCGCGGCGAGGACGGCGAGGACGTGTACGGGGTCTTCCTGAAGGACTACGCGCCCGGGAAGTGGTGAGCCCGCGGACCGACCTCCGGCGGCGGCCCGGCGTGTGGGCCGCCGCCCAAGGGGTACTCCGGAAGCCGGAGGGTTCCCCGCCAGGGAGTTGTCATGTCGCGTCCACACAGCATCGATCCGCGTGCCTTCAACGATCCGCGCAACCACTACCAGACCGACGAGGAGTTCTACGCGAGTGACCGCCCGGTCCACCGCGAGCTCCCCGAGGACAGGCCCCGCGGCGGCGCCGCCGATCCGCTCCGGCACCCCTGGAGCTGGGGCATGATCGCGTTCGTCGTCTTCGTGGGCCTGATCGTTCTGATGGGCATCGCCCTGTTCCCGTGACCCGGTCATGAGGGCGGCGGGGCGTACGACCGCAGCCGGTCGTGGACGGCATACCCGCCCGGGCGCGCCGCCCGCACCCGGGTGCCTCCGTCCACCAGCAGATCCGCGCCGGTGATCCACTCCGCCGCGTCGGACGCGAGCCACACCACGGCCCGCGCGATGTCCTCGGGCTCGCCGATCCGGCCGAGCGGCAGCTCGACGGGCCCCTTCTCCCACACGAACCGTGCCATCTCGGTGCGCACCAGGCCGGGGGAGACCGAGTTGACCCGCACCCGGGGAGCCAGCTCGCCCGCCAGCTGCTGGGTGAGATGCAGCAGCGCCGCCTTGCTGGTGCCGTAGGCGCCCACGTGCGGCCCGACATGCGCGGCGCCCTCGGTGCAGACGTTGACCACCGCGCCGCCGTGCTCCCGCAGCCACGCCCGCCACGCCTCGCGCACCAGCCGCAGCGGTGCCTCCACGTTGACGGTGAACGCCTCGCGCCACGCGTCCGGATCGACCTCCATGAGGGGGCCGTACGGCTGGTTGGTCGCCGCGTTGTTCACCACCACGTCGAGACGGCCGAACTCGCTCAGGACGAGGTTCACGACCGCGCGCAGGTGGGCGGGGTCGGCGACGCTGCCCGCGAGCCCGATGCCGCCCAGCACGTCGGCGGCCCGCCGCACGTCCTCCGGGTCCCTGGCCGTGACGCACACCAGCGCCCCGGCGTCGGCCAGTTGGCGCGCGACCGCCAGCCCGATCCCGCGGGTGCCGCCGGTCACCAGGGCGGCCCTGCCGTTGAGTCCGTACGACGACGTCATCGCCGTACCGTCTCATGACGGACCGTCAGTCAACAGGCTCCAGACGGGAGTTGCGCGCGGCGACCAGTTCCAGGACGGCCCGCCAGTCCTCCAGGACGCCCGCGTCGAAGCGGGCCGTCAGGCCGTCCTCGCCGGCCAGACGCAGCAGGTCGTCGTCGGTGGTGGGGCCGTGGTGGCGCACGAGGCGGTGGACCCGGTCGCCGAGCAGGGCGCGGAACGCCTCGGCGGCCTGTCCGATGCCCAGCAGCAGGCCGGCCACCTGGAGCTCCTTGTCGGCGGGCCGGCTGCGGCGCAGCAGTGCCGCGGTCCGCAGGGCGTGTTCGCTGCCGCAGGCGTGCAGCAGATCCATCAGCTCGTCGACACTGCGCAGTTCCATACGTCAGACCTCCCGCCGGTCCGGCCGTTGCCGTGGGTCAGCACAGCATGGGCGCCTTGCGGTTCGGCCAACGGGACTTGAACTGCGCGCCCCCGACGGCTCGGAGGCCCGGTCGAGCCCTAGGCCGAACGAGTGACTTCAGAAAGGCATATCAAGTGACAAATCAGGCTGAACATGGCCGAATGAACGCAGTCGAATCGCAATGGTTACACCTTGTTTTCAGCCCCTATCGAGCGCGCCCCCGCTCATCTGGTTAATCTGTAGCGGACGGACGGCAGTACGGGGTCCCACCCACACCCACAGTCCGTCCCGGGACAAGCCGGTCACCACGGCCTGCTCTCACATGAGTTACCGGCGCCACCGCGTCCGAACCCGATCTCGACACAGGACCCGAGCGGACGCCCTGGCACCCGGCCGTAGCACCGGACAGGTGACGTCCCGAGGGTGAGCCCGACACATAAGGAGTGCGCGGTGACACCGGAGAAGACGAATCGCGAACAGCGCCCCAAGGAACGCCCGGAGCGCGCGGGCCGACGGCCCGGGGACATCGGCAGTCTCGACGTGTGGGCGCGTTCCGCCCCCATCCGTCTCGCGGGCTACGAGGACGACCTCGCCGAGCCCCACATCCTGCCCAGCGTGGACTGACCGCAGGACCTTCGCGATCGCCGACGGCATGGGCGTGCCAGACTCACGCCCATGCTGATCAGAGAAGCCGCGGCCGACGACTGGCCGCGGATCTGGCCTTTCTGGCACCGGATCGTGGCCGCCGGCGAGACCTACGCCTGGGACCCCGACACCTCCGAGGAAGCCGCCCGCGCCCTGTGGATGAACCCGGCCAAGCGCGTGTTCGTCGTCGAGGACGAGACCGGCGCGATCGTCGCCTCGGCCTATGTCACCCCCAACTACGGCGGCCCGGCCGCCCGGATCGCCAACGCCGGCTTCATGGTCGACCCCGACCGGGGCGGCCGCGGCTACGGCCGCGCCCTCGCCGAGCACATCCTGGCCGCCGCCGCGGCCGACGGCTACCGGGGCATGGTGTTCAACGCCGTCGTCGAGACCAACCCGGCCGTGAAGCTCTGGACCTCCCTGGGCTTCACGATCCTCGGCACCGTCCCGGCCGCCTTCGACCACCCCCGGCACGGGTGGGTGGGCCTGCGCATCATGTACAAGGCTCTCTGAGCTGACCTGACCCGGACCGGCGTACGGACCGGCCGGCGATCACCTCGTCGTCGGAGACACGAGGGTGCGAACCGCCGCCCGCCCGACCCCCTTGCCCTGTTCGGGGCCGTCGGCCACCATCCCCCCGAGCCAGTACGAGCCGTCGTCGTCGCGCCCCCACATGAGGTGACCGGCCACGGTGTCGTCGGCGCAGACGGCCAGCGGAGGACGACCTGCCGCCCCGCGCGGTCCGAAAGCCCAAGAGTGATCACGGACTTCAGGTTAGGAACCGCACGGCCCCGCCGCGAACGATTTGGCTCCGCCCCCGGGGCAGGTCAGCCGACCGGCGCGGTCCGCCGCCACGGCTGCCGTCGCTCCAGCTCCTCGGCGACCTCCAGCAGCACGGTCTCCGACCCCGGCCGGGCCACCAGTTGTACGGCGGTGGGGGCGCCCGAGGGCAGGGTGCCCAGCGGCACCGACATGGCCGGCCAGCCGGTGAGGTTCCACGGCGGGGTGAGCGGCGAGTAGGCGGTGTTGGCGAGGACGTTGCGCAGCCAGCCCCGCTCGTGCCAGGCCTCGGCCTTGGGGGAGCGGCGGGCCAGCGCCGGGAGCAGCAGCACGTCGTGCTCGGCGAAGAACGGCTCCAGCCGCTCGCGCAACGCCTGCCGCGCGCTGCCCGTCCGCACGGCCTTGACGAACCGCCGGCCGATCGCCGCGTGCACCCGGGTACGCCGGGCCAGCAGCCGCGGATCCAGCCCCTGCGCGTCCACCGAGGTGCCCGCCGTCCAGGTCGCCAGCGAGGTGACGCCCAGCGACAGCGGGTACGGCGGGTCGGCGCGCCGCACCTGATGCCCCGCCTTGATCAGCAGCCCCGCCGCCTCCCGGACCGCGTTCGCGTACGGCGCGCTGATGGTGACCCCGGCGAGCGGGCTGCGCAGGGACACCGCCACGTCGAGCGTGGCGGGCGCGTCCCGCCGTACGAACTCGGTGTCGGCGATGACCGAAAGCAGCAGGCGGGCGTCCTCGACGGTGGTCGCGAGCGGACCGTTCTCGGACATGCCGAACCAGTCGCCGTCGCTGATGCCCGCCGGGACCACCCCGAACCCCGGCTTCAGCGTCACCAGGCCGCAGTTGGCCGCCGGGATGCGCAGCGAGCCCATGCCGTCGTTGCCGAGGGCCAGCGGGACCAGTCCGGCGGCGACCGCAGTCGCGCTGCCGCCCGAGGAGCCGCCGGCCGTGCGCGAGGTGTCCCACGGGTTGCGGGAGGTGCCGTGGACGCCCTCCGTGGTGCCGAAGACGCACAGTTCCGGCACGTTGGTCAGGCCCACGACCACCGCGCCCGCCGCGCGCAGCCGGGCCACCACGACATGGTCGGCCTCGGCGGGGGTGTCCGGGGTCGCGGCGGAGCCGACGCGGTTGGTCTCGCCGCGCACCGGGAGGTTGTCCTTGACCGCCACCGGCACCCCGGCCAGGGGCAGTTCGCCGAGATCGCCCCGGGCGCCCACCTCGTCGGCCTCCGCGAGCGCCGCCTCGGCCCGCACCACCCGGAACGCCCCGAGGCGCCCGTCCAGTTTCCCGATCCGGGCGAGGTGT
Organism: Streptomyces sp. NPDC057253; assembly: GCF_042669125.1. Lineage (NCBI taxonomy): Bacteria > Bacillati > Actinomycetota > Actinomycetes > Kitasatosporales > Streptomycetaceae > Streptomyces > Streptomyces sp. NPDC057253. Next base: position 198,213 of record NZ_JBHUXV010000001.1, read on the forward strand.
TCCGCCACCACCTCGCGCGGGGTGGCCCGCTTCTCGCGGACGGCGGCGGCGATCTCGGCGGCGGTGCGGCCGACCCAGCTGGTCACGTGCGCTCCTCGGGCTACTCGTGAGTATGTGGGGAGAACTCTGCCCCGCGGCGGACCGCGCGTCGAGAGCGCTCGGGCTTGGACATTCGGGTCGCTCTTCTTGGACTTTTCGCGACGGACAAGGGCAGGAGCGGGGCGCTGACCAGCAGGTCATCGGATCTCTGGAGTAACTCCCGCCCTCTTCAGCCCCGTTGACAGCCCTCATGGGGAGCTCGATGATCAGCCATCCGATGAATAGGGAGTCGCTCATGAGGAAACGGCTGAGATTCGCCGCCGTCGTGGCGCTGCTGACGCTGCTCCTTGCACCCGTTCCGGCCGTCGCCCGCGAGGCGCCGAGCACGCCGGTCACCGTGCCCGCCCTGACCGACTGGACGCCGGAGCCCGGCAGCTACGTCTTCGGGACCGGCACCCGCCTCGTGGCCGACGGCACGGCCGACCGCCGGGTCGCCGAGACGCTGGCCGGTGACCTCCGGGCGGCCGGCCACGGCACCACCCCGGTCGTCCGAGGCGGAGCCCGGCCCGGTGACATCGTTGTCGACGTCCAGCCGTCCAGGACCTCCCTCGGCGCCGAGGGCTACGCACTCCGGGCGGGCCGGAGCCTGTCGATCACCGGCGCCACCGAGACCGGCGCCTTCTACGGCACCCGCACCCTGCTCCAGCTCCTGGCCCAGGGCGACCGGATTCCCGCCGGACACACGGTCGACGTGCCCCGCTACCGGGAGCGCGGGGTCGGCGTGTGCGCCTGCTACATCCACATCACGCTGCCCTGGCTGGAGAACCTCGTCCGCGAGATGGCGTACCACAAGCTCAACCAGCTGCTCGTGGAGCTGAAGGTCAGGAGCGACGCCCACCCCGAGGCCAACACCTGGGGCTACTACACCAAGGACGAGATACGGCGGCTGGTCGCGCTGGGCGAGCGCTACCACGTCGAGATCATCCCCGAGATCAACTCGCCCGGGCACATCGACCCGTGGATCGAGAACCGCCCGGACCTCCAGCTCACCGACTCCGACGGCAACAAGCAGCCCTCCCGGCTCGACATCACCCGGCAGGCCTCCTTCGACTACTACACGAGCCTGATGGACGAGTACGCCCAGGTCTTCACCTCCACGTCCTGGCACATGGGCGCCGACGAGTACATGCTCGGCTCCGACTTCGCGAAGTACCCGCAGATCCTGAAGTACGCCCAGGACACCTACGGTCCGAACGCCACCCCGCAGGACGCCTTCGTCGACTTCGTCAACCGCGTCCACGACTACGCGGCGAGCAAAGGCGTGAAACTGCGCATCTGGAACGACGGACTGACCGGCGCCAACACCGTGCCGGTCGACCAGGACACCACGGTCGAGCACTGGCTGAACGTGGCCGTCAAACCCGGTCAACTCATCGCGCAGGGCTACTCGGTGATGAACTCCGCCTATTCCCTCTACCTCATCCGCGGCGGCTTCCACAGCGACACCGCCTCGCTGTACGACCAGAAGTGGGACCCCCGCAGCTTCGAGGGCGAGCGGCTGACCTCCTCGAAGGGCGTCACCGGCGCCAAGATCAGCCTGTGGCCGGACAACGGACGCGGGGAGACCGAGAACGAGGTCGCCGTACGGCTGTGGCCCGCGCTGCGCCACATCGCCCAGGCCACCTGGGGCGACTCGCATCCCGACGGCACCTACGCCGCGTTCACGGCACGCGGCGCGGCGGTCGGACACGCGCCGGGATGGCGGGACCTGACCCGGGTCCCGGTGGCGGACGGGACGTACCGCTTCGGACAGTCCTTCACGGCCGCGGTCCAGCGCACCGCCGACGGCTACGTGACCCTCCGCTCGGCGGCCGGCTGCCTCGCGATCAGCGGCGGAAAGCTCACGCTCAACGTGCCGCTGCAACCCGGTGTCGAGGCGACCTGGGACGGCTGCGACGTCACGAACACCTTGCAGCGCTGGGAGTTGGAGCCCGTGGCGGGCGGCCACCGGCTCGTCAACGCGATCACGCAGATGGCGCTCGACGTCACCGACGACGGCCGGCTCGTGCAGTACCCCGTCGACCAGCACACCCCCACCGTCTGGCACTTGAGCTGAGGAGTCCCCCCATGACCGTCTCCAGACGCCTCTTCGTCACCGCCGCCACCGCACTCGCCGTGACCGGCGTCCCCACCCTGGCCGCGGCCTCCGACGGCGACCGCTTCTACCGTGTCCCCGTCTCACCCGACGACACCGAGGCCGACCTCGTCCGCAAGGCCTCCCAGGTCCGGCCCACCGCACGGCAGATCGCCTGGCAGAGCCTCGAACGGACCGCGTTCCTGCACTTCGGCGTGAACACCTTCACCGGACTGGAGTGGGGCACCGGCGACGAGGACCCGGACGTCTTCCAGCCGACCGGCCTCGACACCGACCAGTGGGCGGCCGCCCTGAAGGACGGCGGCTTCAAGCTCGCCATCCTCACCGTCAAGCACCACGACGGCTTCGTGCTCTACCCCTCTTGGTACACGAACCACTCGGTGGCGTCGAGCAGTTGGCGCGACGGCCGCGGAGACGTGCTGCGGTCGTTCGCCGACTCGATGCGCCGCTACGGCCTGAAGGTCGGCGTGTATCTCTCGCCCGCCGACGAGAACCAGTACCTGCACGGCGTGTACGCCAACGGCAGCGCCCGCTCCCCGCGCACGATCCCGACGCTGGTGGCGGGCGACGACCGTACGCCGGACCGCTTTCACACCCTGGACGCGACCGACTACGGCGCCCACATGCTCAACACCCTGTACGAGGTCCTCACCGAGTACGGCCCCGTCGACGAGGTGTGGTTCGACGGCGCCCAGGGACACATCCCGCCGGACAAGGTGGAGAGCTACGACTGGGACAGCTGGTACACCCTGGTCCGCGCGCTCGCCCCGGACGCGGCGATCGCCGTGACCGGTCCCGACCTGCGCTGGGTCGGCAACGAGAGCGGCATCGCGCGCGAGGACGAGTGGAGCGTCGTCCCGGTCAAGGAGAACCAGTACGGCCGTACCGACTGGGCCCTGTCCTACGACACCCCCGACGAGGGCAGCCGGGCCGCGCTGGTGAAGGCGCGGCCGGCCACCGACTACCTCCAGTGGTGGCCCGCGGAATGCGATGTCTCCCTCCGCGACGGCTGGTTCTACCACCCCGACCAACAGCCCAAGTCCGTCGACTACTTGACGGAGATCTACTTCGGCTCGGTGGGCCGCAACGCCGTCCTGCTGCTCAACGTCCCCCCGGACACGGACGGCCTGCTGCACGCCACCGATGTCGTGCGCCTGCGCGAGTTCCGCGAGCGGATCGAGCAGGAGCTGCCCGCCGACCTGGCCCGGGGCGCCCGCAGGACCACGGCTCCGGACCGCGTCACGCTGGACCTGGGCCGCGAGCAGGAGGTGGACCGCGTCCGGCTCGCGGAGGACATCCGGTACGGCCAGCAGGTGGAGGAGTTCGTCGTCGAGGCGTTCCGTGACGGCGGCTGGACCGAGGTCACGGGCGCCGGGACCATCGGCGCGAGCCGCATCCTGCTGCTCGCGGCCCCGGTGCGGGCGCGGCGGTGGCGGCTGCGGGTGACACGGGCCCGAAGTGCCGTGCACATCAAGGAGTTCGGGCTCTACCGGTCCCGGGGCTGAACGCGCCGAGCCTCGCTCAGCGCAGATGTCGCTCGAAGAAGGCCAGGGTCGTGTCCATCGAGCGTGTCCACTGCTGGTAGAAGGTGTGGCCCTCGCCCCGGTACGTGCGCAGCTCGACGTCCTTGCCCGCCTTCTCGAACGCGGCCACCGCCTCACGGCTCCACCGGATCGGGCACGTGGTGTCGGCGGTGCCGTGGTGGATCAGCAGGGGCTCGGTGACCCGGTCGACGTAGGTGACGGGGGAGACCTCGCGCCAGAACCTCGGGTTCTCCGCGGGCGTCCCGTGAGCCGCCTCGATCTCGGCGACGACCGGGTCGCCCTCGGGGCGCTGGAACTGGTCGATGTTCTCCTCGGGGTGCGTGCTGACCGGCGCGTAGGCCACCGCCGCGTCGAACAGACCCGGGGCCACCACCAGCGTGTTGTATACGACTCCGCCGCCCATCGAACGGCCCAGCAGCCCCAGGCGGCCGGTGTCGATCTCCGGGCGCCCGGAGGACCGCAGCGCCAGCGCGGCGCCGATGACGTCCTCGGTGTAACCGAGGCGCAGATTCACGTCGTTGTCCGGGTCCTTGTCCGAACGGGCGTGGTTGCGGTAGTCGGTGTGCAGGACGACGTACCCGTTCCGGGCCAGCAGGTCCTGCTCACGGGAGAGGCCGCGGCCGGTGGTGTAGATCGCCGGGTCGATGTAGCCGTGCGCCAGCACCAGCGCGGGGAAGGGACCCCGGCCCCTCGGGATGTTCATCAGGCCCGAGACGGTCAGGCCGTTCGACTCGTACGTCACCTCGTGGTTGACGTAGGCCGAGGTGCGGGCCAGCTCGCGGCCCAGCTTCAGGTCGGAGCCCTGGTGGTCGCGCCGGATCAGGGCCGGGATCGACACGGGATCCACCGGGGCGGCCGTCGCCGTGGGGCTGCCCGGGGTCGCGCCGCGGGGCGGCGGGGCGGCCGGAGCGCCGGCGGTCGCTCCGGTGGGAGCGGAGGTGGCCGGACTGCTCGGGCGCGCCCGGTCCTCGCCGTCACCGCCGGTGCAGCCCATCGCGGCCGACAGCGCGAGCGCGGCGGCCGCGCAGAGCGTTCCCCTCGTCCGCATGGGGCCATTGTCCCCTCCGGCGCGCCGGATGTCCCCGTGGCTTTTCAGGTGCTCCGGGCCGCTCCGGTGCCGTCCCGCACGATCAGTCCTCCGGGGTGCGCCGGCTGCCCAGGCGGGTTTCAGGCCCCCCGCGCCGCTCCGGTGCTGTCCCGCACGATCGGGGTGTGCTGAAGGTTCCCCTGGGTTCAGGCGCCCCGCGCCGCCCCGGTGCTGTCCCGCACGATCAGCCGCGGCACCGGCACCCGTACGGTCCGTGCCGGGCCGCCGTCCAGCAGCGCGGTCAGTTCCCGGGCCGCCGTACGGCCGAACTCCACGCTGTCCCGGGACAGCGCCGACAGCCACGGCTTGACCATGCGGCACAGCGCCGAGTCCTCCCAGGCCACCACCGACACGTCCGCGGGTACCGAGTGGCCCAGCTCGGTCGCGGCGGCGACGCCGGCGAGGGCCATCACGTCGTTGTCGTAGATCAGCGCGGTCGGCGGGGCGGACGCCTCCAGGACCCGGCGGGTCACGGCGGCGCCCTCCGCGTCGGAGTAGTCGGTGGTCACCGACCGCACCCCTGTCAGGCCGCGGCGCTCGGCCTCCGCGCGCAGGGTGCGGACCCGGCGCTCGGTGTGCGCGAGCCCGGGCAGGCCGGCGATGTGCACGATCCGCCGGTGACCGAGCGTGTACAGCTCGTCCACGACCGCGGCCATCGCGCCCGCGTCGTCCGCCCAGACGGTGGAGAGGCCGGGATGGCGCTCGTCGGGGGTGCCGCCTATCACCACGGCGGGCAGGCCCAGTTCGTCGAGCACCCCGGTGCGCGGGTCGTCGGTGCGCGGGTCGACGACCAGGACACCGTCCACGCGGTGCTCGGCCCACCAGCGCCGGTAGACCTCGCACTCCTCCTGGACGTCCTCGGCCACCTGGAACAGCAGGCCCAGGTGGCGCTCCGCCAGCACCTCCTGGATGCCGGAGACGAGCTGGAGGAAGAAGGAGTCCACGCCCAGGGTCTCGGCCGGGCGGGCGAGGACGAAGCCGACCGTCGCGGCGCCCTCGCCGGACAGCGCGCGGGCCGCCGTGCTGGGCCGCCAGCCGAGGTCCTCGGCCACCTGCCGCACCCGGTCGCGGGTGTCCTCGGAGACTCCCGGGCGGCCGTTCAACGCGAACGAGACCGCGCTCTGGGAGACGCCGGCATGCCGTGCGATGTCCTTCATCGTGGGGCGGCGGGCCGGCGTCCGCTTGCCTGACATGGTGATTCCTCATTCCCGGGACGCATTCGGTGCCCAGTATGCACTAATACGGTTCAGCTCCGTCAACCTAATGCGCATTAGTAACTAAAGAAATTAGCTCGGCGAGATGCATTGACGGGCTCGTGGAGCGGCGTGCAGGGTCTCCGTCGTTGGCCAACTCCGCCCCGAAGGAGACCGGTTCGCCGTGCCCATGTCCCGCAGAACCCTCGCAGCCGCCGCCGCTGCCTTTCTCCTCCTGCCGCTGAGCGCCTGCGGTTCGTCAGGCGACGACGGCGGCTCGTCCGACGCCTCAGGAAAGGTCGAAGGCGACATCACCTTCCAGACCTGGAATCTCCGGGCGAACTTCAAGGACTACTTCGACGGCCTGATCGCCGACTTCGAGAAGAAGTACCCCGGCACCGAGGTCAAGTGGATCGACCAGCCCGCCGAGGGCTACGCCGACAAGATCAGCGCCGATGCCGCGGGCGGCACCCTGCCCGACGTCGTCAACGTCTCTCCGGACCTGGTCGCGCCGCTCGCCAAGGCGGGCCTCGCGCTCGACCTCGACAAGGCGGCCGGCCAGTACAAGAAGGAGTACCTGGACGGCGCCTGGGCCAGCCACCGGATACCGGGGATGACCGGCACGTACGCCTTCCCCTGGTACCTCAACACCGGCCCGCTCTTCTACAACAAGTCCCTCTTCAAGGAGGCCGGGCTCGACCCCGACCAGCCGCCGAAGACGTACGACGAACTCTTCACCGACGCCCTGGAACTGGCGGAGAAGAGCGACGGCAAGGTGGCCACCCTCGCCAACGTGCCCACCATCGAGGACTTCGGCCGCTACGGCGTCCCCCTCATGAACGCCGAGGGCACCGCCTTCGCCTTCAACGACACCAAGGGCGTCGAACTCCTCACCAGGTACAAGGAGCTCTACGACGCCAAGGCGCTGGACTCGCAGGCGCTCACCGCGACTCCCGAGTCCTCCGGCAAGAAGTTCCTCACCGGGGCCGTCGCCATGAACCCCGGCAGCGCCCTGGACCTCGGCAACTTCAAGAAGCAGGCGCCGAGCCTGTACAGGAACATCGGCATCACCGACCAGATCACCAGCACCGGGCACGTCAACATGTACGTGATGGGTGTGATGGTGAACGCGCAGAGCAAGAAGAAGGCGGCCTCCGTCGCCTTCGCGCACTACGTCACCGACGCCGAGCACCAGATGTCCTTCGCCAAGAAGGTCGCCATCTTCCCCAGCACCGCCGGATCGCTCGACGACCCCTACTTCACCGAGGAGGACGGCACCGACGAGACCCGGGTGCGGATCGCCGCCGCCAAGTCCCTGAAGAGCGCGGTCAATTACACGCCGGTGCTGTTCAGCGAGCAGATGAAGACGGCATTGCGGAACGAGGTCGCCAAGGCGCTCCAGGGCAAGGAGAGCCCCAAGGAAGCTCTCGACAACGCTGTCAAGGCGTGCGACACGCTGCTCCAGCAGCAGGGTTAGCCATGTCGTCGTCCACCGTGTCGCGGGTGCGGCGCCAATGGCCCCTGAGTCCCTGGCTGTTCGCCGCCCCCGGACTGCTGATCATCGGCGCGTTCATCCTGTACCCGTTCGTCTCCACGCTGGTCAACGCCTTCACGGACAAACGCACCCTGATCCCGGGGGAGTTCGTCGGACTCGCCAACTTCCGTGAGCTGCTGCACGACGACATGTTCTGGATCGGCCTGCGCAACAGCACCCTGTACGTCCTCGGCGTGGTGCCCGCGCTGGTGATCCTGCCGCTGCTGCTGGCCCTGCTGGTGCAGAAGAACATCCCCGGCATCACCTTCTTCCGGTCCGCGTTCTACACCCCGGTCGTCGCCTCGATCGTCGTGGTCGGCCTGATCTGGGTGTGGCTTCTCGACGAACGCGGTCTGGTCAACTCGCTGTTGGAGTCCATCGGGGTCGGCCGGATCGGCTTCCTGAGCGACCAGTGGCTGCTCCTGCTGAGCGCCATGGCCGTGACCGTGTGGAAGGGCCTCGGCTACTACATGATCATTTATCTGGCCGCGCTGGCGAACGTGCCGCGTGAGCTGCACGAGGCCGCGGCGGTGGACGGGGCCGGCGCGGTGCGGCGGTTCCTGACGGTGACGGTGCCTGCGGTCCGCTCGACCATGGCACTCGTGGGGGCCCTGTCCTCGGTCGCCGCCTTCAAGGTGTTCTCCGAGGTCTACCTGATGGCCGGGCCGAGCGGGGGACCCGCGGGAGAGGACACCACGCTGGTGATGCTCGTCCAGCGCACCGGCACCGGACTCACGGGCCGGGTCGGCTACGCCTCCGCGCTCTCGGTGGTCGTCTTCGTCGTCACCGTCGCCCTGATGCTGCTCGTGCTGCGGGCCGACCGGAGGGCGGAGTCGTGACCCGGGTACGCAAGGGTGAACTGGCCCTGCGGTACGTCCTGTTGCTCACCGTCCTCGCCCTGACCGTGGGCCCCTTCCTGTGGCAGCTGTCCACCTCGCTGAAGGGCCCCACCGAGGACATCTACAGCTCCCCGCCGAGCTTCCTGCCCCAGCACCCCACCCTGCACAACTACGAGCGGGTCTCCGACACCATCCCCGTCTGGGACTACGCCCTCAACTCGCTGAAGGTCGCCACCGCCAACGTCGTGACCAACTGCGCCGGTTCGGCCCTCGCCGGATACGCCCTGGCCCGACTGCGCTACCGGGGCCGGCGCGCCGCCACCCTCGCCTTCGTCCTGGCGATGCTCGTGCCGGTGGAGGGCATCATCATCGCCCAGTTCACCACCATGCGGGAGCTCGGCCTCAACAACACCCTGATCGGGGTGGTCCTGCCCGGCTGCATCGGCGCGATGAACGTCCTGCTGATGCGCAACGCCTTCCTCAACCTGCCGTACGAGATCGAGGAGGCGGCCTATGTCGACGGCGCCAACGTCTGGCAGCGGTTCCTGCGGATCGCGCTGCCGTCGGTGAAGGGCACGCTCGCCGTCGTCGCGATCTTCGCCTTCATGGGCGCCTGGGACGACTTCCTGTGGCCGCTGATCGTGCTCAGCGACCCGTCCAGGTTCACGCTCACCATCGGGCTCAACTATCTGCACGGCACCTTCGCGAACGACGAGCGGCTCGTCGCCGCGGGCACCGTCATCGCCGTGGCACCGCTGATCGTCCTCTTCGCCTGTCTCCAGCGGTACTTCTTCCGCGGGGTCGGCGAGGGCGCGGTCAAGGGCTGACCGAACTCCCCGAGTCAAGGATCCCGTATGCCTCCTGCCGTGCGCTTCGGCGTCAACTACACTCCGAGCAAGGGGTGGTTCCACCACTGGCTCGACTTCGACCTCGACTCCGTCCGCGCCGACCTCGACTCGATCGCCGCGCTGGGACTCGACCACATCCGGGTCTTCCCGCTGTGGCCGTACTTCCAGCCGAACCGCACCCTGATCCGGGAGCGGGCGGTCGCGGATCTCGTACGGCTGGTCGACGCCGCCGCCGAACGCGGCCTGGACGTCAACGTAGACGGTCTGCAAGGGCACTTGAGCAGCTTCGACTTCCTGCCCGCCTGGACCAGGACCTGGCACCGGCGCAACCTCTTCACCGACCCCGAGGTGATTGAGGGCCAGGCCGCCTATCTGCGCACCCTGGCGGCGGCACTGGCGGACCGCCCCGCCTTCCTCGGCATGACCCTCGGCAACGAGGTCAACCAGTTCTCGGCCGGCCCCCACCCCGACCCCGACCGGGCCACGTCCGAGCAGATCGACACCTGGCTCACCCGCATGCTGGCCTCCTGCGAGGAGGGCGCCCCGGGCCGACTGCACCTGCACGCCGAGTACGACGCCACCTGGTACCAGGACGACCAGCCCTTCACCCCGGCCCAGGCCGCCCGCCACGGCGGTGTCACCGCCGTGCACTCCTGGGTCTTCAACGGCACCGCCCAGCGGCACGGGCGCGACTCGGTCCCGGCCGAGCACCACGCCGCCTACCTCGTCGAGCTCAGCAAGGCCTGGGCCGACGACCCGCACCGGCCGGTCTGGCTCCAGGAGGTCGGCGCCCCCGCACCCCTGGTCCCGCCCGAGCACGCGGCCGCCTTCACCGAGGCCACGGTCGCCAATGCCCTTGACTGCCCCGACCTGTGGGGCATCACCTGGTGGTGCTCCCACGACGTGTCGCGGGAGCTGGCCGACTTCCCCGAACTCGAGTACGGGCTGGGCCTGTTGACCAATGACCGCGAGGCGAAGGACACCGCCCGGGTGCTGGAGCGGGCGGCCCGAGCGAGCTCACACGCGCCGGACCGCCGTACGACCGCCCTGGTCGTCCCCGCCGACCCCGCCGCCCGGTCTCTCTGTGCGCCCGGCGGTCCGGTCTTCGACGCCTATTTCCGGCTGGTCGCCGACGGCGTCCGCCCCACCACCGTCCTCGACACGCGTGCCGCCGATGCGGAGCACCTCTCCGCGCGGGGCATCACCGAGGTCGTCACGTCCGATCAGGTACTCCCCACCCCACAAGGAGGCACCCGCTCGTGAAACCCACCAGACGTACGGTCCTGCTCGCCGTGACCGCGGCGGCACTGTTCCCCGGGCTTCCGGCGAGCGCGGCGGCGACCGCGCTCCAGCCCTACGCCGGCTACTGGTACCCGGACTCCCTGCCCTCCGGCAGCCCCGGCACCGGCATCACCTGGCGCAGCCTCAAGACCTGGCGGGCGGCCGACGACGCCGACCTGGCCTTCAACACGGCGTCCGTACCGCTCGCCGCCCGTTTCACCCCGACCCCGGTGAACGGCACGGCCCGGGCGGACCAGGCCCGCGTCCAGTCGCTGGTCTCCTTCGGACCCACGGCCGGCAACCCCTCGCAGGGCTCGGCGAGCTCCGACTACTACGCCTTCGGACACTGGGCCTACGTCGACGAACTCGTCTTCTGGGGCGGCTCCTCGGGCGAGGGCCTGATCCTCGCGCCGAACGCCCCGATCGTGGACGCCGCCCACCGCCACGGTGTGCCCGTCCTCGGCAACATCTTCCTGCCGCCGGTCGCCTACGGCGGACAGCTGCGGTGGACCCGGGACCTGGTCCAGAAGGACGCGGCGGGACACTACCCGCTGGCCGCTCAACTCGTCGCGGTCGCAGCGGCCTACGGCTTCGACGGGTGGTTCGTGAACGCCGAGACCGGGGGAGGGGACGCGGCCGTCGGGGCGGACATGCTGGGATTCGTCAGGGAGTTGAAGTCCCTCGCCGCCGCCCGGGGTCAGCGGGTGACCTGGTACGACTCGATGACCGTCAACGGGTCGGTGAGCTGGCAGGGCGCTCTCAACAGCCGTAACCAGGCGTTCTTCCAGGCCGCCGACGACATGTTCGTGGACTTCCGGTGGACGGCGGGCAGCCTGGCCTCCTCCGGGACGCTGGCCCGGCAACTGGGCCGCAGCCGCTACGAGTTGTGGGCCGGCGTGGACGTGGAGGCGAACGGCTGGAACACGTCCGAGAACTGGGACGCTATCGTGCCGTCCGGCACGGACCACGTCACGTCGATCGGGCTGTACCGGCCCGAGTGGACCCGCAACCACCTGCCCTCGGACCAGCGGTCGCCGGGGGACTTCCACGCGGCCGACGACCGCTTCTGGACCGGCAGGTCCCTCGACCCCTCCCGGCCGGACGGCACCGACACCTGGCGCGCACCGGCGGTGTCGGTCGCCGACCGGTCGACGGTGACGTCGGTGCCGTTCGCGAGCGTGTTCAACACCGGGCACGGGCTGCGCTGGTACGAGGAGGGCGTCGTCACCTCGGACGCCGCCTGGAACCATCTCGGACTCCAGGACCTGCTGCCGTCGCGGCAGTGGGTGGTGCGCACGGCGGGCTCACGGCCGAGCGTCTCCTTCGACTTCGCGGACGCCTGGCGGGGCGGAAGCAGTGTGCTGGTGAGCGGCGCGCTGGACCAGCCGGTCACCGTGGACCTGTACGCCACCCGGCTGCCGATCGGCGAGGACACGGTGGTCGAGCTGACCCACCGGACCGACGCGGGGGCCGTCGCCGTCGAGCTGGCGGTGGCCACCGGTGAGCCGAGCGCGCCGGGGGCGGCACCGCCGTACACCTATGTGCCGGTGGCCGGCGGCGACGGCTGGCAGACCTCGACTGTACGGCTCACCGGGATCTCCGGGACCGTCCACGCGCTCGGCGTGCGGCTCACCGGGAGCGGTCCGGTCAGGTGGCGGCTCGGAGGTCTCGCCGTGTACGACACGCCCCGGACCCCCGGCCCGCCCTCCGGTCTGCGCGTCACCGCGGCCTCCGGCGGCGACCTGCGCCTCGCCTGGAACCCCGCGCCCGGCGCCGTACGCCACTACACCCTGCACCGGCAACTCCCCGACGGCACCCGGCGCTTCCTCGGCGGCACCTGCCAGCGGGCCTGGTTCGTCGGCGGCCTGCGGCCCGAACAGGGCGAGGCCGAGGCGCGGTTGGAGCTGCGTGCGGTGGGGGAGCTGTACACGTCGTCGGCCCCCGTGACCGTGACCCACCCCTGGTAACCCCCGCGACCTTGGAGAGCACCCCGCATGCATGACGACCGCAGCCTGGTCGAAGCCCGCCTCAAGCGCGTCCTCGACGAGCGCCTCCGCCCCGCCGTGTACCCCGAGTCCGTGCCGCTGGAGGTGGCGGTGTGGCACGCCCCCGACGAGCCGGTACCCGTCGCCGAGGGATTGGCGGCACAGCCGGAGCCGATCGCCGTGGGCGCCCGCTGGGGTGCTCCCTGGGGCACCAGCTGGTTCCGCGTCACCGGGACCGTCCCCGAGGCCTGGGCCGGGAGGACCGTCGAGGCCCTCCTCGACCTCGGCTTCGACGAGAACATGCCCGGCTTCCAGTGCGAGGGCCTGGTCTACCGGCCCGACGGCACCCCCGTGAAGGGCCTGAACCCGCGCAACCAGTGGGTGCGGATCGGCGCCCCCGTCGAGGGCGGCGAGGAGGTGCGCCTGCACATCGAGGCCGCCTCCAACCCCGTGATCCTGGACTACCACCCCTTCCTGCCCACGCGGTTGGGCGACAAGGAGACCGCGGGCAGCACACCGCAGTACACGCTGACCCGCATGGACCTCGCCGTCTTCGACGAGACCGTCTGGCAGCTGGTCCTCGACCTGGAGGTGCTCGGCGAGCTGATGGCCGAGCTGCCGGTGGAATCCGCTCGGCGCTGGGAGATCCTGCGGGCGGTGGAGAAGGCGCTGGACGCCGTCGACCTCCAGGACGTGGGCGGCACGGCCGCGCAGGCGCGGGTACGGCTGGAGACGGTCCTGTCCGAGCCCGCCGTCCCCTCCGCCCACCGGATCAGCGCGGTCGGCCACGCGCACATCGACTCGGCGTGGCTGTGGCCGCTGCGCGAGACCGTGCGCAAGGTCGCCCGGACCACCTCCAACATGACCGCGCTGCTCGACGACGAGCCGGAGTTCGTGTTCGCCATGTCCCAGGCCCAGCAGTGGGCGTGGGTGCGCGACCACCGGCCCGAGGTGTGGGCCCGGGTGAAGAAGGCCGTGGCCGACGGACGGTTCGTGCCGGCCGGCGCGATGTGGGTGGAGTCGGACACCAACATGCCGGGCTCGGAGGCGATGGCCCGTCAGTTCGTGCACGGCAAGCGGTTCTTCCTCGACGAGTTCGGCATCGAGAACGAGGAGGCGTGGCTGCCCGACACCTTCGGCTTCGCGGCCGGACTGCCGCAGATCATCAAGGCGGCGGGCTCCAAGTGGCTGCTGACCCAGAAGATCTCGTGGTCGCAGACGAACAGGTTCCCGCACCACACGTTCCGTTGGGAGGGCATCGACGGCACCCGGATCTTCACGCACTTCCCGCCCGTCGACACCTACAACTGCTCCATGAAGGGCAGCGAAATCGCCCACGCGGCACGCAACTTCAAGGACAAGGGGGTCGCCCGGCACTCCCTAGCCCCCACCGGCTGGGGCGACGGAGGCGGCGGCACGACCCGCGAGATGATCGCCAAGGCGGCCCGGCTGCGCGACCTCGAAGGCTCGGCCACCGTGGCCTGGGAGACCCCGGCCGAGTTCTTCACCAAGGCCGAGGCCGAGTACCCCGAACCGCCCGTCTGGGTGGGCGAGCTCTACCTCGAACTCCACCGCGCCACCCTCACCAGCCAGGCGCGGACCAAGCAGGGCAACCGCCGCAGCGAACACCTGCTGCGCGAGGCCGAGCTGTGGGCGGCGACCGCGGCCGTACGGGCCGGATTCGCCTACCCGTACGAGGAGTTGGACCGCATCTGGAAGACGGTCCTGCTGCACCAGTTCCACGACATCCTGCCGGGGTCGTCCATCGCGTGGGTGCACCGGGAGGCGCGGCGGACGTACGAAGCGGTCGCCGCCGAGCTGGACGGGATCATCGGGGCGGCGCAACGGGCGCTGGCGGGGGAGGGGGAGCGCGAGCTGGTGTTCAACGCGGCTCCCCATGGCCGGGCCGGAGTCGCCGCGGGCGGCGCCGGGACCGCGACCGTCGAGGGGCGGACGACGGTGACCGGGCGTCCCGGTGGCGGCCACATCCTGGACAACGGCATCCTGCGGGTCGAGATCGACGCGCAGGGGCTGGTCGTCTCCGCTTTCGACATCGAGGCCGACCGGGAGACCGTCGCACCCGGCCGTGCCGCCAACCTCCTCCAACTCCACCCGGACTTCCCGAACATGTGGGACGCCTGGGACGTCGACGAGTTCTACCGCAACACCGTCACCGACCTCACCGAGGTGGACGACCTGGTCCCGGAGGACGGGGCCGTGCGGATCACCCGAGCCTTCGGCTCCTCCCGCGTCACCCAGGTCCTGTCCCTCGCGCCGGGTGAGCGCAGGCTGCTCATCGACACCGAGGTGGACTGGCACGAGACGGAGAAGTTCCTCAAGCTCGCCTTCCCGCTCGACGTGCACGCCGAACGGTACGCGTCCGAGACGCAGTTCGGGCACTTCCACCGGCCCACGCACACCAACACCTCCTGGGAGGCGGCGAAGTTCGAGGCCTGCAACCACCGCTTCGTGCACCTGGAGGAACCCGGCTGGGGCGTGGCGGTCGTCAACGACTCGACGTACGGCCACGACGTGACCCGCACGGTCCGCAGCGACGGCGACCTGGGCACGACCACCACGGTCCGGGTGTCCCTGCTCCGCGCCCCGCGCTTCCCCGACCCCGAGACCGACCAGGGCGTCCACCGCTTCCGGCACGCGCTGGTGCCGGGGGCGGGCATCGGGGACGCGGTACGGGAGGGCTGGCGGATCAATGTCCCGGAACGGCTCGTGAGGGGCGCCGAGGAGGTCGCCCCGCTGGTGACCGTCGACCAGGACGCGGTCGTCGTCACGGCGGTCAAGCTGGCGGACGACGGCAGCGGCGACGTGGTGGTCCGCTTCCACGAGGCGCACGGGGGGCGGGCGCGGGCCACGCTCACGGCGGGGTTCGAGGTCGCCGGGGTGACGGCGACGGATCTGTTGGAGCGGCCGTCGGACGAGACGACCGCACCTGTGGTGCACAGTAACCGGATCTCTGTGCGACTGCGTCCGTTCGAGCTGATGACGTTGCGACTCAGCAGGGCGTGACCCGCTCGGATCCTGTATGCGTGTGCTCTGCTTCTGACGGACAAGATGCATGCCCTGTCGCCTTTTGGCGTGTATGACTAAATGATTCCCTGTGTGATCCTCGGCACCTATCGTCGGGGCATGGGGAGAGTCGCCTTTTCAGGTCATGTGATGCCACGCCGGCTGGTGTGGTCGGCGGTGGGCGGGGCGCTGTTACTGGCCGGGTGCGGTGGGACGGACGGTGCGCCCGTCCCACCGCACCCGGTGTCGTCGTCCCCGTCCGCTTCGTCGGCGCCGTCGATCCGGACGCTGCGCGTGCCGACGGACCTCGGACCGGCGCTCCTTGAGCCCGCCGACCTCAAAGGGTTCGTTCATCCGCCCAGCAATGCACCCTCACCGACGATGAGCGGCCCCAACACGGCGACGCCGAACTCCTCCGAGGGCTGTGCGGCGATGGACCGCGCCACGCACCATGACATCCGGCCGATCCGGCCCGATGTGGCCTCGGACCTGTGGCGCTACCAGCCGATCGCCATCCTGCACGAAGTGCTCGCCGTCTACGAGATCGCCGACGCCCGGCAGTTCGTCGAGTCCCAGGCGGACGTCTTCCGGGAGTGCCGGCGCCTGGTCATCGGCAGCTTCCCGATGGACGTCGGTCCGCTGGCGTTTCCCGCCACGGGAGAGCGGACGGCGGCGGGGCGGTTGGCCACCTCGGCGTACGGACTTCGCCAGAACACCGACACCGTCTACGCGGTCCACCCCAGCGGTGTGGTCCTGGCCATCTCCGTCCTCACGTACGGCGACGCGGCCGACGCGGATGTCACCCAGGACATCGTCGCCATCGCCTACCGAAAGCTCGACGCCCTCTTCAACGAGTGACCTGCGCGGCAGTGCAGGGGGCTTCGACCGGGTACCGCGCGTGCCACAGGCGGGCGGTCGTCGACGCGCCCGGAGCGGCGCACACCCACGCGGCGGCGGTGGGGGCGTCGGAGAACCACGGGCCGATGCGGCCTTCCGCCGTCACCGCCACCAGCGACGAGCCGAGTGTCGCGCTCCTGCCGGACGCGAAGGCAATGGCCGTGGCCCCTGGAGCGGCAGCACCGAGTCGGCCGTCGGCCGTCCAGACACCCGGTCGGTGCGACGCCCAGACCCTCACCGTTCCGTCCTCGCCGAGCGCGGCGAGCGTGCGGTTCCCCGGCCGTTCTCCCGTACCGAGGGCCACGGCCGTCAGGTTGCCCTCGCTGCCCGGGAGCCGGATCGAAGAGCGGCCGCCCCCTGTCAGATCCCACACCGTCACCGAGCCGTCCTGCTGGGCCACGGCCACCGTGGTCCCGTCACCGCTCGTCGACAGCGCGCGCGGCCGACCGGGGCCGGTGCCCGCCAGTTTGAGCGCCTGATCCGGCATTCTGCGGTCGGAGAAACCCCACACGTCCACCGTGCCGTCCTCCGAGCAGATGGCCAGCTCGTCCGAACCGCCGAGGAACGCCATGCCCGTCACGGCGCCGGCGTGTCCGGCGACCTCCACGGGCCGGGGGATCCGGTCGACGTCATGCAGGTTCCAGACGACCACCCGGCCCCGTGCGGTGCCCGCGACCAGGAGGGAGCCGTCCCGGCTCAGAGCCACCGAGGTGACCGGAGCTCCGTCGGTCGTCCGCAGCCGAATCAACGGCCGCCGGCCGGGCGCGGTTGCCCGCCACAGCAGGACGGCACCCTCGGCGTGCCCGCTCACCAGGAGGGAGTCGCCTTTCCCGCCGAACGCCAGGGCTGTCGTACTGCCACGCTCGGCGGCGGAGCCGGGCAGCCCGCCGGCCGGCAGCATCGACCGGTTGGGGCCGGGGCGCCACAGGTGTACGGAACCGTCGGTGCCGCCCGCGGCGACGAGACCGCCGTCCGGCCGCACCGCGAGGACGGTCACCGGATCCGGCTGTCGGCGCAGGTCAGGGTCGGGCAGACTCCGCAGGACCAGCCGGGGACCGGACGAGGCGGCCACCGTGCGTCCGTCGGGCGACAGGGCGACCGCGTCCAGGGGATCCGGAGTGCGCAGTTCGGCGGTCAGCCGGTCTGCGCGTGTGCTGAAGACACGAATGGTGCGGTCGCGGTGGGCGACGAGCAGTTCGGCCCCGTCACCGGTGAAGGCGAGACCCACCACCGGCCCGTCCCCGGCGAGCACCGGATCAGCGGGCAGTGCTTCGGCGTGCCGCCCCTCGTCGCTCATCCGCCAGCGGGACACCGTGCCGTTGTCGTGCCCGGCGACCAGGAGGGATCCGTCCGGGCTGAGCGCCAGGGTGCGCACCGGGCCGATGCCGGGCAGCGTGTGGTGAACCGCTGTCGTGCGCCGCTCGCCGGAGCCGTCCAGGACGATCACGGAACCGTCCTCCGCGCCGACGGCCACCCAGTCCCCGTCCCGGCCGTACACCACGGGCCCGGCGTCACCGGCGATCTGCCAGCTCGTCCAGGCGCCGGTGACGGCGGCACCGCTCTCGGCGTCCAGGACGACGGTGAAGCCGGGTGCGAAGGTGAGCGCGAGACGCCGGCTGTCATGGCGGAACGCGATCCCGGTGACCCGTCCGTTGAAGGCCTGTGACAGGGCCCTGTCGTCCCGGCGGGCCCCGGGGGAGGCGGACAGCAGGGCCACATGAGCCCGGTCCATCGTCCCGGCGGGCACCTTCTCCCGAGTGTCGACGGCCAGGCGCTTTCCGTCCGGGCGGAAGACGGCGACGGTCGGCTGTCGCACACCGACCGGTGACGAGGGCCTGCCGGGCCCCGCCGCTCCGACCGGCCAGACACGCACCCGCCCTCCACCGGCGGCGACCAGACGAGCACCTGTGGCGTCGAAGGCCAGTGACGATATGTCCGGTCCCTGTGCGGTGAGTTGGACGGACGACTGGGCGGACGCGGTCGTGAGCAGGGCGTCCCGGCTGTCCGCATCGGTGTGGGTGCGGTGCGCGCCCAGAGCCAGCTGCGCGGCCAGGGCCGGGTCGGCGGCCCGCAGTGACTCGGACTCGGCCAGCAGGCGGCGAGCCGCTTTTTCCCTGCGGGCCTCCTGGTCCGCGAGGTGTTCACTGACGAGGAACCCGGTACCGCCCCCGAGGACCATCAGACAGGCCAGCAGGGCGCCGAGCAGCACCCGGCGTCGGCGGAGGCGCCGGCTTCGCCCGGCCGACGCGGTCAGGAAGTCCCGCACATGGCTTCTCACCGGGGTGAGCTGCCGGTCCGCCCACTGCTGTGCGTCGGACAAGTCACCGCCCTGCCACAGCAGTTGGTCGCGGGGCTCGCGCTCCCACTCGGTGGCGGCGGCCTCCAGGCGCATCTTGAGCAGCGGCTCGCCGTCGTGCTCCTGTTCCACCCATTCCCGCAGCTCGGCCCAGCCCGTGAGGAGACTGCGGTGGACGAGCTGGACGTGGTGCTCGCCCTCGGTGACCAGCCTGTGCCGCTTCAACTGGTCCAGCAGGGACCGGAAGGCCTCCTGCTGGCCGTCCGGGAACGCGCCGCGCAGCAGTCCTGTGGGCATGCGTCTCACGGTCGACTCGGTGTCGCCGGTCCAGTGCACCAGCTCCACGAGGATCCTGCGAGCCATCTCCCGGTCCTGGTCACTGGCCAGGCGCCGGTAGAAGGCGTTGGCCTCACGGGCGATCGACTGTCCGAGGCCGCCGGTGCGGTCGTAGTCCCTCTTGTGCAGGACCGGACCGCTGTGGCCTTCCCAGGTCGCGCGCAGAGCGTGCGAGAGAAGGGGGAGCACCCCGCTGTCGAAGTCGGCGCGGGCACCCGAGTGGGGAGCGGCGTCGGCTTTGAGCTGGGCGATCAGTTCGGCACTGATGTCGTGGCCCGCGATGTGGGCCGGTCTGACGATGACCTCCTCCAGTCGTTCCGCGTCCAGGACCCGCAGGAGGTACATTCCGACGCCGAGTGTGCAGGTGGATTCCAGGAATTCGTACGACAGCAAGGCGTGCAGATGGCTGTGCTGCACCGCCATGACGACGGCCGCGGCGGGCGCCGTGCGGTGGTCCGATCCGGTGGAGTCCGAGCCGTCGGTGGTGTCGAATGCGGTCGAGGCGTTCACCAGTGCCTGGAGGAAGACGCGTCGTTCGCTCTTCTCCTCGGCGGTCTCCTCGTCGTGGCGCTGGAAGACTTCCTCCAGTTGGTCGACGACGAGGAGATGCCTGACCGGGTCGCCCTGCTCGTCCCGGGCGGCGAGGCGCTCGGCGCGTGCGGTGAGTTCGCGGGCCAGGGCCGTCGGATCCGCGGCCAGCCGGCGCGTCAACTCGAGGACGGAACCGCTGTGTTCACCCTCCCGTCGGCCGAGCAACGCCCGGGCGAGGGAGGCGAACGGGTGACGGCCCACCGAGACGGTGAGCTGCGGCCATCGGGCTGCTTCCGGCAGTCCGCGGCCGGCCGCGAGCGCGGGCAGGAGCCCGGCCCTCAGCAGGGACGTCTTGCCGATGCCGGAAGCACCGGTGATCAGCACGGGGCCTTCGTCCAAGCGGTTCGCGAGGTGCCGGGTGAGTTCGGCGACCTCGGTCTGCCGACCGTGGAAGCGCGAGGTGTCGTCGTTGTCGAACGGGGTCAGTCCGGGATAGGGGCATTCGGGGTGGCCGAGATCCGAGGCCTGACAGAGCGTCTCGGGGTCGTAGGCCGGGTTGTGGGCCAGGACCACGGTCTCCGCCCGGTTGTGGGCCGAGTAGCGGGGGACCGAGCGCAATGTGCCCGCGGACGACGCACGGGTCAGGTGCTGGGCCAACGCGCCTACGGTCAGCAGCCGATGCCCGGTGGCGTCACCGCCTTCCAGGAAGCGGACCACTTCACCGGTGAAGGCGGTGTGCTCGGCGTCCCGCGGAGCGAAGGCCCAGCCCTGCGCCGCGGCGGTGAGGAGCACATTGGCCCGTGCCTCGCGTTCGGCGAGCGCGTGCAGCCTGCTGTCGGCGAACTCCCCACTGCTCTGGGCGACTCCGGAGTGGCAGCAGTCGAGCACGATCATGAGCAGCCCCCGGCCCACCGGCTCCAGGGCGCGCGTCAGTTCACCGAACCGCAGGGATTCCGAGGGCAGGGAGGTGTCGTCGAAGTCGCGGCGGGCGGCCTTCGCGGTCACCAGGAGCGCGCTCTCGGGGCCGTGCGCGACCGATCCGTGGCCGATGAAGTAGAACAGGAGCCCTTCGGTCGCGCCGCGCGCCCGAGCGGTGAGCGGGTCCAGGATGTCCGCGGGCGACTCGGGGTCCGTGATCCTCAGGAGCCGGGTCGGATCCAGGCCGCAGCGCTGGGTCAGGATCCGCGTGAGTGCGTCGGCGGAGCGGTGCACAGAGGGGGCGTGCGGAAAGGAGGCGCTGCCGTCGCGGGGGGAACAGGACACGATGACCGCTTGGGTCTTCTCGTTATCCAGGAACAGCTGTCCTCGCCCGCGAGAGGGTGGGGACACCGGTGCCTCATCCGTCGGACGGGGCGGACGCCGGGGGCTGTGGCGCAGCCTCCACGTCGACTCCGGCCTCCACGGCGGCCCGCACGATGCGCTCCACGGCGTCGTACTCCTTGGCCTGCTGCCGGCGCAGTACGAGCCGCACGGTCCTGTCCTTCTGGGTGATCTCGAAGGTCACTGCCTCGGTGCGCGGCCTCAGGCGCATCCAGGCCACGACCGCGCCGACGAGAACGGTGAACGCTCCGCCGGGCTCCAGCGCGGCGACGAGCGCGTCGGTCAGCGGACCGAGGTGTTCGCCCGCTTCGTCCTCGATCGAGCGTTCGCGGACCCGGCCCCGGAGCATGTCCTCGTTCGCCAGCTGCCGACGCAACTCGCCCAGTGCGGCGGCCCCTTCGCCGTCCGAGTCGCCGCCGTCCGCGGTCACCACCACGTCCATCGCACCCCCCGATTTCCGTGACAATGCTAGGACTTGGGGGACGAACAAGAGAGGTTTCCGGCATTCTCGACAACGTCGTCGGGTGATCAGGCCCCCAACTGAGCCCGCAGCCACTGCTCCACCTCGCCCACATGCGCGGCCGCCGCCGCCCGGGCCGCTTCCGGGTCGTGGGCCAGCAGGGCGCGGTGGATGGCCGCGTGTTCGCGTCTGGTGCGTTCGAAGGCGCCCTCCTCCTGGTAGCCGCGCCAGACCCGGGCGCGGAAGGTGCGGGAGGACAGGCCGTCCAGGATCGCGGCCATCGTGTCGTTCCCTGCCGCCGCCGCGATCTCGCGGTGGAAGGCCAGGTCGTGGGCGAGGATCTCCTCCGGGTCGTCGGTGGCGTTCATCGCCGTGAGGTGTTTCTCGACCTCGGCCAGCTGGTCGGGGGTGATCCGGGCGGCGGCCAGCGCGGTCGCCGTGGACTCCAGGATGCGGCGGACCTCCAGGAGCTCCACCAGACGCGGGCCCCGGGACAGGTCGGCGACCACGCCGAAGGTCTCCAGCAGGTCGCCGGCCTCCAGCTGGGTGACGTAGATGCCCGAGCCGTGCCGGGCCTCCAGCACGCCCAGGACCGTCAGCGCGCGGATCGCCTCCCGCATCGAACTGCGCGAGATGCCCAGCTGGGCCGCCAGATCGCGCTCGGTCGGCAGCCGCTCGCCCGGCTCCAGCCGGCCCTCGCCGATCATCGCCTTGATCTGCTCGATGGCGCGCTGGGTCACGGTGCCCTTCTGCGGGGCTGTCTCGTCCACGCGCCGCAGTCTAATCGCCGATGTGGTCGGACCACTATGGCCCGTATCCGGGAAAAACTGCCTCCGGAGGGTGTTAAGACCTCCGAGTGGTCTGATAAGTATGCCGTCAACTGCTCGAACACCCTCATGCCCGATCACGCTCGACGAGGAGCCGAAAGATGCCAGGGAGAACAGTGGGGAAGCGGAACACGCTGCGCAGGTTCGGTGCGGTGGCCGTGGCCGCCGGCGCTTCGCTCGCGCTCGCCGCGTGCGGCAGCACCAAGGACACCGGCAGCTCGGGCAGCGAGGGAGGCGGCGGGACAGGCAAGGTGGGCGTGGTCCTGCCGCTGCTGACCTCGCCGTTCTGGCAGTCGTACAACGACTACGTGCCCAAGATGGCCAAGTCCGAGGGGGTGGACGCGCTGAAGACGGTCAACTCCAACAGCGACCCCTCGCAGCAGATCACCGACATCAACAACGAGCTCAACCAGGGTGTGAAGGGCCTGGTCGTCGCCCCGCTCGACAGTGCCGCCATCGAAGCCGGCCTGGACCAGGCGGAGCGCAAGGGCGTGCCGGTCGTCGCCGTCGACGTGGCCCCCGACAAGGGCAAGGTCGCCATGGTCGTCCGGGCGAACAACGTGTCGTACGGCGAGAAGGCCTGCCAGTACCTCGGCGAGCACATCACCTCCGGCAAGGTCGTGCAGATCATGGGCGACCTGGCCTCCGTCAACGGCCGCGACCGCTCCGAGGCCTTCCGCGCCTGTGTGAAGAAGAACTTCCCGAAGCTCAAGGTGCTGGAGATCCCCGCCAAGTGGGAGTCGGACACCGCCGCCTCGCAGCTGAACACCCTCCTCAACGCCAACCCCGACATCAAGGGCATCTACATGCAGGCCGGCGGTGTGTACCTCGCGCCGACCCTCCAGACCCTGAAGTCCAAGGGCATGCTGAAGAAGGCCGGTACCGCGGGCCACATCGCCATCGTCTCCAACGACGGCATCCCGCAGGAGTACGACGCCATCCGCAAGGGCGAGATCGACGCGACCGTCTCCCAGCCCGCCGACCTGTACGCCAAGTACGGCATGTACTACATCAAGGCGGCGATGCAGGGGAAGACCTTCGAGCCCGGCCCGACCGACCACGACTCCACGATCGTCAAGCTGCCCAGCGGCATCCTCGAGGACCAGCTGCCCGCGCCCCTGGTCACCAAGGACAACGTCGACGACCCGAAGCTGTGGGGCAACACGGTCAAATGAGCACCCCACCGGTCACACCTCTCGTCGAAGCCCAGGGGGTCGTCAAGCGGTACGGCCCCACCACCGCCCTCGCCGACGGCCGGCTCACCGTCCTGCCCGGCGAGTCCCACGCCCTCGTCGGCCGCAACGGCGCGGGCAAGTCCACCCTCGTCACCGTCCTCACCGGTCTCCAGGCCCCCGACGAGGGCACCGTCCGCTTCGACGGCGAGCCGGCACCCCCGCTCGCCGACCGGGACGCCTGGCGGAGCAAGGTCGCCTGCGTCTACCAGAAGCCCACCGTCGTACCCGAGTTGACGGTCGCCGAGAACCTCTTCATCAACCGGCAGCCGCTGCACCGCGGGTTCATCAGCTGGCGCAGCCTGAAGAAGGAAGCCGCCGCGCTCCTCGACACCTGGGACGTACACGTCGACCCGGACGCGCGCACCGCCGACCTCAAGGTCGAGGACCGCCAAATGGTGGAGATCGCACGGGCGTTGAGCTTCGGCGCCCGCTTCATCGTCCTCGACGAACCGACCGCGCAGCTCGACAACCGGGAGATCGAACGGCTCTTCAGCCGGATGCGCGCACTCCAGGACTCCGGCGTCACCTTCCTGTTCATCTCGCACCACCTCCAGGAGGTGTACGAGGTGTGCCAGACGGTCACCGTCCTCAGGGACGCCCGCTGGATCACCACGGCGCCCGTGGCCGACATGCCCCGGGCCGCCCTGATCGAGGCGATGGCCGGCGAGACCGTCGCCGAACAGGAACAGAGCGTGCGCACCGGACAGGCCGACGCCCCCGTCCTCCTCGACGCCCGCGGACTGACCTCCGACGCCTACCGGGACGTCGACCTCACCGTCCGCCGCGGCGAGGTCGTCGGCCTCGCCGGCATCAGCGGCAGCGGCAAGATCGAGCTGGCCGAGTCGTTCACCGGACTGCACACCCCCACGAGCGGCACGGCCCTGCTCGACGGCAGACCGCTTCCGTTCGGCGACGTACAGGCCTCCCTGAAGGCCGGTGTCGGCTTCGTGCCGCGCGACCGGCACGCCCAGGGCCTGGTCTTCGGCATGACCATCGGCGACAACGCCACCCTCAGCGTCCTGGACCGGCTCGGCCGCCGCGGGTTCGTCCGCACCGACCGCAGACGCGGCTTCGCCACCGAGCTCATCGACCGTCTCGACATCCACACCGAGGGCCCCGACCAGCCCGTCTCCGACCTCTCCGGCGGCAACGCGCAGAAGGTCGTCATGGCCCGCGCCCTCGCCTCCGACCCCCGGCTGCTCGTCCTCATCAACCCCACCGCGGGCGTCGACGTGAAGTCGAAGGAGTCCCTGCTCTCCCGCGTGGACACCGCCCGCGAGGACGGCACCGCGGTCCTCGTCGTCTCCGACGAACTCGACGACCTGCGCCGCTGCGACCGCGTTCTCGTCCTCTTCCACGGCCGCGTGGTCGCCGAGCACCCGGCGGGCTGGCGCGACCACGAGCTGATCGCCTCCATAGAAGGAGTGGACCATGGCTGACACCAAGGCCCGCCCGCTCGCCCCCGTCCGCGCCCGCACCCCCGGCTCGGCCCGGACGGTCCTGCTGCGCCGGGCCCGCGAACTCGCCCTCGTCCCGGCCCTGTTGCTCCTCATGGTGCTCGGCGCGTTCGTCAACGACTCGTTCCTCACCGAACGCAACCTGATCTCCATCCTCGGCGCCTCGGCGGCCCTCGCGATGGTGGTCCTGGCCGAGTCCCTCGTCCTGATCACCGGCAAGTTCGACCTGTCCCTGGAGTCGGTCGTCGGCATCGCGCCCGCCGTCGGAGCCCTGCTCGTCCTGCCCGCCGCCCAGTCCGGCTGGGGGACCGAACTCCCGGCCGCGCTCGCCCTGTTGGCGGTCCTGGTGGCCGGAGCGGTAGTCGGCGCCTTCAACGGTGTCCTGGTCGTGAAGTTCAAGCTCAACGCGTTCATCGTGACGCTCGCGATGCTGATCGTGCTGCGCGGACTGCTCGTCGGCGCGACCAAGGGCAAGACCCTCTTCGGCATGCCGGACAGCTTCTACTCCCTGGCCACCACCACCTTCCTGACCATCCCGATGTCGGTGTGGCTCGCCGCGGCCGCCTTCGCCGTCGCCGGTCTCGTGCTCAAGTACCACCGCGTCGGCCGCGCCCTGTACGCCATCGGCGGCAACGCCGACGCGGCCCGCGCCGCCGGCATCCGCGTCGAGCGGGTGATGCTGGGCGTGTTCGTGGTCGCCGGTGTCCTCGCCGCCGTCGGCGGCATCATGCAGACCGGCTACGTCGGCGCGATCAGCGCCAACCAGGGCCAGAACATGATCTTCACCGTGTTCGCGGCCGCGGTCATCGGCGGCATCAGCCTGGACGGCGGCAAGGGCACCATGTTCGGCGCCCTGACCGGCGTACTCCTGCTGGGTGTCGTGCAGAACCTGCTCACCCTCGCCCAGGTGCCGTCCTTCTGGATCCAGGCCATCTACGGCGGAATCATCCTGGTCGCCCTCATGATCGCCCGGGTGACGACGGGCCGGGCCCAGGACTGACCCCCCGCAACCAACCGAAAGGCACTCCGTGTCCCCGACCACCGCCCGCATCACCGCGGTAGACACCCACGACATCCGCTTCCCCACCTCGCGCGAGCTCGACGGCTCCGACGCGATGAACCCGGACCCCGACTACTCGGCGGCCTACGTCGTGCTGCGCACCGACGCGGCCGACGGGCACGAGGGGCACGGCTTCACCTTCACCATCGGGCGGGGCAACGAGGTCCAGGTCGCCGCGATCCAGGCGCTGCGCGGACATGTGATCGGCCGGCCCGTCGACGAACTGTGCGCGGACCCGGGGACGTTGAACCGCGACCTCATCGGCGACAGCCAACTGCGCTGGCTCGGGCCCGAGAAGGGCGTGATGCACATGGCGATCGGCGCGGTCGTCAACGCCGTGTGGGACCTGGCCGCCAAGCGCGCCGAGAAGCCGCTGTGGCAGCTGCTCGCCGACGGGGACCCCGAGTGGCTGGTACGGCAGATCGACTTCCGGTACCTCACGGACGCGCTGACCCCCGAGGAGGCGCTGGAGATCCTGCGCCGGGGCCGGGAAGGGGCGGCCCGGAGAAGCGAGACCCTTATCGCGACGGGCTACCCCGCCTACACCACCTCCGCCGGCTGGCTCGGCTACGACGACGAGAAGCTCACCCGGCTCGCCGCCGAGGCCGTCGCCGACGGCTTCAAGCAGATCAAGCTGAAGGTCGGCGCGGACCTGGCGGACGACGTACGGCGCTGCCGGGTCGCCCGCCAGGTCGTCGGCCCCGACATCCGCATGGCGATCGACGCCAACCAGCGCTGGGACGTGGCCGAGGCGATCCGCTGGACCCGGGCGCTCGCGGAGTTCGACCCGTACTGGATCGAGGAGCCCACCAGCCCCGACGACATCCTCGGCCACGCGGCCGTCCGCAAGGCGGTCGCCCCGGTCAAGGTCGCCACGGGCGAGCACGTCCAGAACCGGGTGGTCTTCAAGCAGCTGCTCCAGGCCGGGGCCGTCGACATCGTCCAGATCGACGCGGCCCGCGTCGGCGGCGTCAACGAGAACCTCGCCGTCCTCCTGCTCGCCGCCAAGTTCGGCGTACCGGTCTGCCCGCACGCGGGCGGGGTCGGCCTGTGCGAACTCGTCCAGCACCTCTCGATGTTCGACTACGTCGCCGTCACCGGCACCACCGAGAACCGGGTCATCGAGTACGTCGACCATCTGCACGACCACTTCCTGGATCCCGTGGTGATCCGGGAAGGCCACTACACGGCACCCACCGTGCCCGGCTTCTCGGCCGCCATGCGCCCGGAGTCCATCGCGCGGTACAGGTTCCCGGACGGGGCCTTCTGGGCAGAAGACCTCGCCGACGACACACGGAAGAAGGGGCAGGCGGCATGAGCGACTTCGAGGGCCTGAGGGCTCTGGTGACCGGAGGGGCCTCCGGCATCGGGCGGGCCACGGCCGAACTCCTGGCCGCGCGCGGCGCCCAGGTCGCCGTCCTCGACCTGGATCCGTCCTCGGTCGACAAGCCGCTGCTGGCCTACCGCGCGGACATCACCGACGACGCCTCGGTGCGGGCGGCCGTCGCGGCGGCCGCCGCCGACCTCGGCGGACTCGACGTCCTGGTCAACAACGCGGGCATCGGCGCCCAGGGCACCGTGGCCGACAACGACGACGAGGAATGGCACCGCGTCTACGACGTCAACGTCGTCGGCCTGGTCCGGGTGACCCGGGCCGCCCTGCCCCATCTGCGCGAGTCCGCGCACGCGGCGATCGTGAACACCTCCTCGATCGCGGCCACCGCGGGCCTGCCGCAGCGGGCGCTGTACAGCGCGACCAAGGGGGCGGTGCAGTCGCTGACCCTCGCGATGGCCGCCGACCACGTCCGCGAGGGCATCCGCGTGAACTGCGTCAACCCCGGCACGGTGGACACCCCGTGGATCGGCCGGCTCCTCGCCAAGGCCGCCGACCCGGCCGCCGAACGGGCGGCGCTGGAGGCCCGCCAGCCCACCGGCCGGCTCGTCTCGGCGGACGAGGTCGCGGGCGCCGTCGCCTACCTGGCGAGCCCCCTCTCCGGCGCCACCACCGGCACCTCCCTCGCCGTCGACGGCGGCATGCAGGGCCTGCGCCTGAGGCCGGTGGGCCAGTGACCACGCTCGGCAACAGCGATGTCCCCGTCAGCGGACTGGCCTTCGGCGGAGCGGCCATCGGCAACCTCTTCACCGCGGTGAGCGACGAACAGGCCCACCAGGCGGTCACCGCCGCCTGGGAGCGCGGCATCCGCTACTTCGACACCGCCCCGCACTACGGTCTGGGCCTGTCGGAACAGCGGCTGGGCGAGGCCCTGAAGGCGTATCCGCGCGCGGAGTTCACCGTCTCCACCAAGGTGGGCCGCCGCCTGGAGCCCGCCACGGCGGGCGGCGACGACCTCGCCAACGGCTTCGCCGTCCCCGCCACCCGGCACCGCGTCTGGGACTTCAGCGAGGACGGCGTACGACGCACTCTGGAGGCCAGTCTCGAACGGCTCGGCCTCGACCGCGTGGACGTCGTCTACCTCCACGACCCCGACGAGCACGCCGAGGAGGCCTTCCGCGAGGGCTACCCGGCCCTGGAGAAGCTCCGGTCCGAAGGGGTGATCGGGGCGATCGGCGCCGGGATGAACCAGACGGAGATGCTCACCCGCTTCGTCCGCGAGACCGACGTGGACGTGGTGCTGTGCGCCGGCCGCTACACCCTGCTCGACCAGAGCGCGCTCAGCGAACTGCTGCCCGCCGCCGTCGAGCGGGGCGTGTCCGTGGTCGTCGGCGGTGCCTTCAACTCCGGTCTGCTGGCCGATCCGCAGCCGGGAGCGACGTACAACTACGCCCAGGCGCCCGGTGAGTTGCTGGAGCGGGCGCTGCGCATGAAGGAGGTCGCGGACCGCCACGGGATCACCCTGCGGGCCGCAGCCCTCGCCTACTGCGCCGCCCACCCGGCCGTCGCGAGCGTCCTGGTGGGCGCCCGCTCGGCGGCCGAGGTCCACGACTGCGCCGAGCAGTTCGCGGTGCCGGTGCCCGACGCCTTCTGGCAGGAGCTGCGGGAGACGGGACTGCTGGAGGAGCACGCATGAGAATCGCCCTGCACACCAAGGTCCGCGCCGACCGGATCGACGACTACGAGGCGGCCCACCGCGAGGTGCCCGTCGAGCTCACCGACGCCATCCGGGCCGCCGGTGCCTCCTCCTGGACGATCTGGCGCAGCGGCACCGACCTCTTCCACGTCCTGGAGTGCGAGGACTACGGCCGCCTCCTCGCCGAACTGGAGAAGCTCCCGGTGAACGTCACCTGGCAGGCCCGGATGGCCGAACTCCTCGACGTGGTGCACGACTACTCCGACGAGGGCGCGGGCGCCGGTCTGCCCGTGGTGTGGGAGCTGCCGTGACGGTCGTGGACGCCCACCACCATGTGTGGGACCTGGCGGTGCGGGACCAGGACTGGATCGCCGCGGACAGCCCGCTGCGCCGGACCTTCACCATCGAGGACCTCACCGCCGAGGCCCGGGCGGCCGGAGTCGAGCGCACGGTCCTCGTCCAGACGGTCACCGTGCCCGAGGAGACCCCGGAGTTCCTCGCCCTCGCGGCCGGGCACGAGCTGGTCGCGGGTGTCGTCGGCTGGACCGACCTCACCCGCCCCGACATCGCCGACGAACTCGCCCGCCTGCGTGAACTGCCGGGCGGCTCCTGGCTCAAGGGCATCCGCCACCAGGTCCAGGGCGAACCGGACCCCGGGTGGCTGCTGCGCCCCGATGTGCGCCGGGGCCTCGCGGCCGTGGCCGACGCCGGCCTCGTGTACGACCTGGTGGTCCTCCCGCACCAACTGCCCGCCTGCGTCAAGGCGGCCGAGTCCCTGCCCCGGCTCACCTTCGTCCTGGACCACGCGGGCAAGCCCCCCATCGCCTCCGGCGCCCTGGAACCCTGGGCCACCGACGTCCGCGCCCTCGCCGCCCTCCCCAACACCGTCTGCAAGCTCTCCGGCCTGGTCACCGAGGCGGACATCGCGCACTGGACCGTCGACGACCTGCGCCCCTACGCCGACACGGTCCTGGACGCTTTCGGCCCGGACCGCGTGATGTACGGTTCGGACTGGCCGGTGTGCACCCTTGGCGCGAGCTACGGTGAAGTCCTGGACGCGGCAAGACAGTTGACTGGCGCTCAGGACAGCGGCCAGATCTTCGGGGGGACGGCCGTGCGCGTCTACGACCTCTGAACCGTCCCCGCCAGCCGCGTCGGCGGCAGGAACTCGCGCACATACGTCCGCTCCCAGCACGCCCCCGTCTCCCGCAGCTCCCGCCACGTCGTGTACCGGTACCGGAACAGGCGGGCGCGGACGAAGCGGGGCGGGGCGTCCGCCGGGAACGGGGAGCGGCGCAGCAGCCTCAGGGTGGCGGGGTCGTTCTCCAGGAGCCGTTCGACCAGCGTGCCGAACCACGACTCGGCGTAGGCGGGGGAGAGCGCCGCGAACCACATCATCCAGTCCAGGCGCAGATGGTAGGGCGCGAACTGACGCGGCCAGCGGCGCGGATCGCCGGGCTTGCCCTTGAACTCGTACTCCAGCCACCGCGAGTCCCGGCGCGGTACGTCGTCCGCCGTGCCCTCGACGATCACCTCGTAGCGGATCCGGCTGACGCTGCCGAACGCGCCGTAGGTGTTGACCAGATGGAGCGGGTCGAAGGAGCGGTTCATGACCTGGCGCCGGGAGAGCATGTTGCGGACCGGGTGGTAGCTCAGGGCGAGCAGGAGCGTGGCGACGGCGAGGACCACGACCTCGTACCAGAGCGGTGTGCCGGGCAGCTTCGGTGCCTCGCCCGGGAGTTCCAGCGCCGGCACCGCCAGCACGATCGTGATCCAGTTCAGCCAGGCGAAGTTGCCCGAGAGGATCAGCCACAGCTGGGTCACGATCATCAGCGAGGCGGCGGCCGTGGCGATCGGCTGCGGGGTGAACAGGAGGAAGGGCACGACGAGTTGCGTGACGTGGTTCGCGGCCACCTCCACCCGGTGCAGGGGGCGGGGGAGATGGTGGAAGTACCAGCTCAACGGCCCCGGCATCGGCTGGGTCTCATGGTGGTGGTCCAGGCAGGTGAGCTTGCGCCAGCAGGCGTCGCCGCGCATCTTGATGAGCCCGGCGCCGAACTCGACCCGGAACAGGATCCAGCGCAGCAGGAACAACACCACGACCGGCGGGGCGACTTCGTCGTTGCCGAGGAACACCGCGAGGAAGCCGACCTCCAGCAGCAACGACTCCCAGCCGAAGCCGTACCAGGTCTGGCCCACGTTGACGATCGAGAGGTACAGCAGCCACGGGACCAGCCAGAGCAGCATCCCGGCCCACAGGGGCAACGCCGAGTCGACTCCCGCGGCCAGCGCGAGCGCCACGGCGCAGCCCGTCCACGCGCAGCCCGCGAAGAACCGGTCCGAGTAGTGCAGTTGGAACAGGCTCGGCGCCCGCCGGAAGGGCACCCGGGCGACGAAACGCCGGACCGGCAGCATCCCGCGCTCCCCGATCAGCGCCCTGAACTGGAGGGCGGCCACGAGGAACGCGACGAAGTACAGCCCGGCCAGAGCCCGCTGGAAGACCAGCCGGCTCAGCCAGTAGTCGGGTGCGGTGAACCAGTCCACGGCGTGCGCTCCTGCCTCCATTGTCGCGCCGGCCCCCCTGTGTGACTCTCCGTGTACCTCCCTTGCGCTTGCGTAACCCGAGTGAGTGAAGCAGACAATAGTGACGAACTGCCTGGGACGGACGGGAGAACGTGGTGCGGAGACCCACCGGAACCCTCGTCACCGTGTGCGCGCTCGTGGCGGCCCTCCTCGTGACCGGGTTCGGCCGCGACGGGGACCGGAGCGCGGCCGAACCGCCCGGCGAACTCCTCCTCCAGCCGGCGGCGGCCCGGGGACCCGACCCCTTCACCCGCTCCGCGGTCATCCCCACGGCGACCGCCCCGGCCACCGTCTCCGCCGTCACCCGAACGCCGCAGCGGGACGCGACCACCCCACGGTCCGTCTCCGGCGGGACGCCCGGCCTCTACGGCGGCACCGCGGGAGCCGGCAGCTGCGACGTCGAACGGCAGCTCGCCGACCTGACCGCGGACCGGCGGAAGGTGAACGCGTTTGCGCAGGTCGCGAGCGTCTCCCCGGCCTCGGTCCCACGCCATCTGCGCGGACTCGCCCCGGTCGTCCTGCGTGCCGACACCCGGGTCACCGACCACGGGTACCGAGCCGGCCGGGCGAGCGGTTTCCAGGCCGTCCTCCAGCCGGGCACCGCCGTCCTCGTCGACACCCGGGGCGTCCCGCGCGTCCGCTGCGCCGGCGGCAACCCCCTGACCCCGCCGCGAGCGCCCCGGGACGGGGGGAGCGTGGACGGGCGGCCGTGGCCCGGGTACCGGCCCGAGCGGGTGATCGTGATCGCCCCGGCCGAGCGGCCCGTCACCGACATCACGATCCTCGACAGCGTCCACGGCGCGTGGATCGAACGCCGGATCGACCATGACTGCCGGTACGACCATGTCGTACCGCTGCCGCTGCCGGAACCGTCACCGCCCGTGGCCGTCCCCGGGGAGCATCCGAGCGACAGTGCGTCCCCCGGCCTTTCCGTCGGCGCCGACCCGCCGGGGCCCGCGCGTGAGTGCCACGAAGACGCCTGCCTGCCGATCAGCTCAGTCCCGTGGGCCACCCCCATGCCGACACCCACGACCCACCCCCGCACTCCCGCGGCCCCGCCGCCGGGCACGACCACCCCCGAGGACCCCGGGACCGGGATCGGCCCCGAGGCCGTCCCGGACACCCCCGATCTCCCCGACGGCGGCGGGCTGATCCCGGACGACCCCGACGACCCCGACAGCCCGGCCACCCGCACCGGCGCCGTCCTCGACAGCCCCACCCACCACTTCGGTGTCTGACGGTTCCCGCGAGCCCCGCCCCCCGGTCGAAGAATCGGGCGATTCCTGGCAAGGTGGGCCCATGGTTGATCGGGGTGCGAGCGCCCTGTCACTCCCGGACGACTGGCCCGCCCACCCGGACCCGATCCTGGCGCTCAACCGCATGGGCAGCTTCGACTGGGACCTCGACAGTGGTCTGTTCCACATGGACGCCCAGGCCCACGAGGTCTTCGACCTGCGCCCCGACGAGTACGACGACAACCCCGTGACCCTCGCCGTGCGGGTGCCCACGGCCGAGGCCCTCCGCCTGGACGCGCTGGTCGCCCAGGCGATCAAGGACGGCAGCGAGAACTACGGCACCTACTTCCGCATCCGCTGCCGCGACGGCAGCCTGCGCTGGACCCACACCCAGGGCTACATCCGCCGCGACCCGACCGGCCGGCCGCGCCGGATCGTCGGCATCCTCCGGGACGCCACCCAGGAGATGAGCGAGCTGGAGGCCCGCCGCGAGCAGGCCGCCCAGGACGAGGCCCGGCGCCGACAGACCAACGTCGTCCAGCTCACCACCGCCGCCCTCGCCCACGCCCGGACCGTCCAGGACGTCATCGACGTCCTCAAGGACACCCACGGCGTCACCCACCTCGGCGCCACCAGCCTGGTCATGGGCCTGGTCGAGGCGGGCCGGATCCGGCTGATCGCCGAGGGCCCCGCGGGCAGCTTCGTGCCCGGCACCGACATCACCCGGATCGACGAGCCGTACCCGATGAGCGAGGCCGTGCGCACGCTCACCCCCCGGTTCATCGAGTCGCCGGAGGAGTTCGCGGAGCGCTACCCGATCCTGTGGCCGCACATCACCGGCCTCAACATCACCTCCGCCGCCTACCTCCCGCTCATCGCCGAGGCCCGCCCCATCGGCGCCATGGGCCTCCTCTACAGCGACCGCTACGGCTTCACCCCCGAGGACCGCAACGTCCTCATCGCCCTCGGCAGCAGCATCGCCCAGAGCCTCCAGCGGGCCATGCTCTACGAGCAGGAGAAGGACCTCGCCACCGGCCTTCAGCAGGCCATGCTGCCGCGCACCATCCCCAGCGTCCCCGGCACCGACGTCGCCGTCCGCTACCGGGCCGCGTCCGCCGAGAGCTCGCTGGGCCGGGACATCGGCGGCGACTGGTACGACCTGATCCCGCTGCCGGGCGGTCGGGTCGGCGCCGTCATCGGGGACGTCCAGGGCCACGACACACATGCGGCGGCGGTCATGGGCCAGCTGCGGATCGTTCTGAGGGCCTACGCCGCCGAGGGCCACACCCCGGCCACCGTGATGGCCCGCGCCTCCGTCTTCCTCCACGAACTCGACACCGACCGCTTCGCGACCTGCCTGTACGCCGAGGCGGACCTGGCCACCGGGGTCGTCCAGGTGGTCCGCGCGGGCCACATCGATCCGCTGGTCCGGCAGGCCGAGGGGAGCTGCCGCCGGGTGACCGTGGACGGGGGGCTGCCGCTCGGGCTGTCCGCCGAGTTCGGGCAGCTCGCCTACCCCGTCGCCACCCTTGAACTCGACCCCGGGGACACTCTGCTGCTGTGCACCGACGGGTTGGTCGAGACGCCCGGCGCCGACCTCGACGACGGTATGCAGACCCTCACCGGCCTCATCTCCATGGGCCCCGCCGACGTGTGGGAGCTCGCCGACAAGCTCATCGAGGTGGCCGAGGAACGCGGCGGCGACGACGACGTGGCGCTGCTCCTGCTGCGCCGCCGCGGCCTGGACGCCCCGAAGTCCGGCGGCCGCCTCCAGCAGCACGTGGCGTCCGGGGACCCCGAGGCCCTCACACAGGCCCGGCACATGATCCGGGCCGCGGTCGCCGCCTGGGGGGCGCGGGAGCGCTCCGACGAGATCGAGCTGGCCGCCGACGAGCTGATCACCAATGCCCTGATGCACACCGAGGGCTCCGCCGTCGTCACGTTGCGGGTCCTGACCGGCACCGACCGGCGGATGCGCGTCGAGGTCGAGGACTCCTCCAGCGCCCTGCCCCGGCGCCGCGACGCGGGTGAGGCGGGCGTCTCCGGCCGGGGGCTGCTCCTGGTCGACCTGCTCAGCGACGTCTGGGGCGTGGAGGCGCGCGGCGGCGGCAAGTGCGTGTGGTGCGAGTTCGTCGTACCGGAGCGGACCTGACCACAGCCGTCACCGGTGGCACTCTGGACGTATGCCGGAACTCCCCGAGGTCGAAGCGCTGAAGGACTTCCTCACCGACAACCTGGTCGGCCACGAGATCGTGCGCGTCCTGCCGGTGGCCATCAGCGTTCTCAAGACGTACGACCCTCCGCTCACCGCCGTCGAGGGCCGCGAGGTCGTCGCCGTGCACCGGCACGGCAAGTTCCTGGACCTGGAGACGGAGGGCGGCCCGCACTTCGTCACCCATCTGGCCCGGGCGGGCTGGCTGCACTGGAAGGACCAGCTCCCGAGCGGCATGCCACGCCCCGGGAAGGGGCCCCTCGCCCTGCGCGCGGCCCTGGAGACCGGCGCGGGCTTCGACCTGACGGAGGCCGGCACCCAGAAGCGGCTCGCGGTGTACGTCGTGGCCGACCCGCAGGAGGTCCCCGGCATCGCCCGGCTGGGCCCCGACCCCCTCGCCGACGACTTCGACGAGGCCCGCCTCGCGGCACTGCTCACCGGCGAACGGCGGCAGATCAAGGGCGCCTTGCGCGACCAGAGCCTGATCGCGGGTGTCGGCAACGCGTACAGCGACGAGATCCTGCACGCCGCGAGGATGTCCCCGTTCAAGCCCACCTCGACCCTCACACCCGAGGAGACCGGCAGGCTCTACGAGGCGCTGCGCGCCACCCTCACCGAAGCGGTCGAGCGCTCCCGGGGTGTCGCGGCGGGCCGTCTGAAGGCGGAGAAGAAGTCGGGCCTGCGGGTCCACGGCCGCACCGGCGAGCCCTGTCCCGTGTGCGGCGACACCATCCGCGAGGTGTCCTTCAGCGACTCCTCGCTCCAGTACTGCCCCACCTGCCAGACCGGCGGCAAGCCGCTCGCGGACCGCAGGCTGTCCCGGCTGCTGAAGTGACCTGAACTCACTCCGGGCCGGCGTCAGCTGGGGTCGAGGGTCACCAGATGCTCGCCGCCCGAGGTGCGGACCTCGTAGTGGTCGATCTGGTCGGCGTGGAAGGTGGAACTGCCCATCATGGTGTTGTCCTCGCCGGCGTGCCCGGTGGCGTTCCAGCCGGTGACGGTCTCCTCGGCGCCGTCACGGCCGATCGCGACGAGGTGACAGGCGCGGGGGCCGGACTCGTCCTTGACCTTGAGCTCGACCGCGGTGCCCCAGTCCTCGTCCTCGGTGACGACCTGGGCCCACACGCCGGACTTGGCGTCGGTGGCCTCGACACTGCTGGTGCGCGCGGTGTCTCCGCCGGCGGCCGCCAGGGCGAGCGTGGGACCGCCCACCGCCAGGACCACCGAGGCGGCCACGGCGTACAGCAGCCGCCTGCGACGCGCCCGGTGCCGGGCGGCGACCTCGCCGAGGAGGCGGTTGAGCAGCTGGGGGCCCGGCTGCGCCATCGGGTGCACGACCCGGGGCGTCGCCCGGCGGTAGAGCATCATCTGGCGGGTGACAGGACCGAACTCGGTCACGTGTGCCGCGCACTTGGGGCACTCCATGAGGTGGTCCTCGAAGCGGAAGGCCTCCGCCTCGTCCAGCACGCCGAGCGCGTACGCGCCGACGTCGCGATGCCTCTCCAAGGACCTCATGCGGAAACCTCGTGCCGTTGAGTGTGGGTGGGGTTACTCCTTGCTCCCACCGGTACGCACCAGCCCGCCGAATCACTCAAGTCATGCACCGAATCGTGACCAAGGGATTCGGAGCGCTCGGCCCCGCGGATTGGTCCGGATCGAAAAGAATCCGGAAGACCTGAGGAGAAGACCTAGAAGAGATGGATGGCGAGGTGGCCGAGCGGCAGGCCCAACTGCCACGCCGGCGTCCACACCTTGGGACCCTCGTCCTCGCCGATGCCCGCCCCGCCGCCCGGCACGGCGTTCAGATCGGGGGCGAGCAGCTCCGTCTCCTCCAGCCAGCGCCAGGCCGCCGCCGCCAGTTCGAGGTCCGGCACCGGCTCGCCGGAGGCCACCGCCTCGGCGGTCAGGGTGGCCATCCGCTCGCAGACCCAGTCCTGCCACGGCTGGTCGTACGCCGTCAGCGACAGCCAGTTCTCCAACTGGGAGACCACCTGGATGCCGGAGAGCTCGCCCTCGGTGTCGGCGAGGAAGACGGTCAGCGCCAGCGCGTCCCGCCCGGCCCGGAACTCGAAGGACGTCGGCGGCATCAGATCGCCGGAACGCAGCAGCTCGTCGGCGATGTACTCGGCGTAGAACCAGGCCATGGGAACGATGAGTTCGCCGCCGCCGGTGCCGTCCGTGCCCTTGTGACCTCTGTGCAGCATCCCTTCCTGCCTTCCTCCGGTGCGTGCGCGTCGCCCGTCGCCGGGTCCCCAGTCCGGAACACGGATGAGGACAGCCGATTACTCAACCGGGGTCCTCAGCAAGGCGCTTTACGGAGGTTTGACTTTCCCATTGGTTTCACCGCAGGTCGGCCGCGTATCCCGGAAGCACCCGGCGCAGGGCGCGCAGTGCGTAGTACGCGCGGGACTTCACCGTACCGGGCGGGATTCCGAGGATTTCGGCGGCTTCCGCCACACTCGCCCCCTGGAAGTACACCAACACCAGGACTTCACGGTGCTCCGGAGTGAGTGTCTTCACAGCCTCGCGTACGTCGAGGGCGGCGGCCGCCCGCTCGGCGTGATCGGCGCACACCCGCGCGTTCTCCAGGACCGCGTCGCCGACCTCGGCCGGACGCGCCTGCCGGGCCCGCCGCGCGTCGATCGCCAGCCGCCGTCCCACGGTCATGAGCCAGGGCCGTACGGAGTCGAAGTCGTCGGCGCGCAACGCCTCGGGATGCTGCCAGGCGCGCACGAGGGTCTCCTGCACGAGGTCCTCGGCCCGTTGCCGGTCGCCGTCACTGAGCCGGAGCAGGAGCGCGAAGAGGGGCCGGCCGTGCTCCCGCTGCAGTGCGGCGAGCTCGTGCTCGGCGGTCGTCCCGTTCGTGAGGGTGGTTCCGGCCGTCATGGCCGTATGGCACCCCAGCGGGCGGTCGGGGGACAGGCCACGCACAAGGATCTGCGGCGGACGGTCGATCGCGTCGACGAACGGTTCGGTGAACGGTCGCTTCCGCGTTCCTTCCGCTCCGGACGGGTCAACAAGGTCGTCAGGCCGTTTGCCGACACAGCCAAGTTCATACCCATTCGTCAGTAAATATGACCTGAATGGGGTGAGCTGATGATTGCACGCAGACGGCAGGTTGCCCTGGCCCTCACGGCCCTTCTGGCCGGAGGAGCGGCCTGCCAGGCACACGACCACGAGTCGCCCGGGCGTCCGGCCCCGGCCGGCGCCGCCGCGCGCGGCTTCACGCTCGTCGCCTCCGGCGACGTCCTGCCGCACAGCTCGATCATCGACCGGGCCCGCTTCGACGCGGGCGGGAGCGGCTACGACTTCCGCCCGATGCTGGCCGGGATCCGATCCGTCGTCTCCCGCGCCGATCTGGCGCTGTGTCACATGGAGACCGTCTACGGCGCGAACGGGGACTACACCGGCTACCCAACCTTCAAGTCCCCGCCCGAGGTGGCCCGGGCGCTCGCCGTCACCGGCTACGACGGCTGCTCCACCGCCTCCAACCACAGCCTCGACGACGGCGCCGAGGGCATCCGCCGCACCCTCGACGCCCTGGACCGCGCGGGTGTACGGCACGCCGGATCGGCCCGCGACGCGGCGGAGGCGCGCACGGTCACCGTCCTGCGCGCGGGCTCGGCGAAGGTCGCCCACCTCGCCTACACCTACGACACCAACGGCTTCCCGCTGCCCCAGGGACAGCCCTGGGCGGTCAACCTGATGGACGAGAACAAGATCCTCGCGGACGCCCGGGCGGCCCGGAAGGCGGGCGCCGACGTGGTCGTCGTATCGCTGCACTGGGGCACCGAATGGCAGGAAGCGCCCGACGAGCAGCAGAAGGCCCTGGCCCACGACCTCACCGCGGCCCGCACCGGCCGGCGCCCCGACGTCGACCTGATCCTCGGCACCCACGCCCATGTCCCGCAGGCGTACGAGAAGGTCAACGGCACCTGGGTGATCTACGGCATGGGCGATCAGATCGCCGGCGAGATGTTCAACCACGAGGGCGTCCAGGACCCGCGCGGCAACCAGTCCACCCTCGGGCGCTTCACCTTCGCCCCGCCCGCCCGGCCCGGTGAGCGCTGGCGGGTCGTCAAGGCGGAGTTCGTGCCGCAGATGTTCGACGTGGACGCGGGGCGGGTGGTGAACCTGAACCGGGCGATCGCGCAGGGCGCCGACCTGGACGGCGTGCGCGACCGCATCCGGGAGGTCGTGCTGAGCCGGGGCGCGGGAAAGGCGGGGCTCACGATGGGGCAGTAGTCACTCGACGTCCACGTGGTCGAAGGTGCGCAGCATCTCCTTCAGGACGCGCGCGCACGCCTTGAGTTCGGCGTCCGTCAGCTCACCGCCGACCTGACGGTTCAGGGCGTGCTCGCGCGCGAGGATCGCGTCGATGACGGCCTCGCCGTCGGCCGTGATGCGGATCAGCGAGGACCGCTGGTGCGCGGGGTTCGGGGTGACCTCGGCCCAGCCCGCGGCCACCGCGTCGTTGACCATGCGCTGCACGAACTGCCGGGTCAGCGCCATGAGCCGGGCCATCTGAGGCACCGTCATGGCGCCGTACCTGCGCAGCAGCACCAGGACGGAACGCACGCCGACCGAGACCCCCTCGATCTGCTGGCCCTGTTCGAGTTTGCGCAGGCCGCGTCGGTAGAGCGCGCCGACGAGGTCGAACACCTCGCTGACCCGGTGGCCGAGATCGTCGGGGGACAGGGGTTCCTCGATGTCGTTCACCCGCTCATCATGCACCGCTCCATCATGACAACCGGGTTGTCAAAGTTCTCCGAAGATGACACCTTGGTTGTCATGACAGTTGCTTCGGAGCTGAGCTTCTTCGCGTCCGCCGACGGGGACATCGCCTACCGCGACACCGGAACCGGGGACCCCGTGGTCCTCCTGCACGCCGGTTACGTCGACCACCGCCTCTTCGAGGCCCAGATCCCGGCCCTCGCCGCCGGTCACCGCGTCATCGCGGTCGACGTCCGCGGGCACGGCTGGACCGCCAACGCGACCGAGCCCTTCCGCTGGGCCGACGACCTCGCCTGTCTGCTGCGGCACCTGGACGCGGGCCCCGCGGTCCTGGTCGGCGTCTCGATGGGCGGGGCCGTCGCCGGGGACACCGCGATGGAGTATCCGGAACTGGTCCGGGCGATCGTGCTGAGCGGGGCCTCGGTCAGCGACTTCCAGTACACCCACGAGACCACCAGGAAGGTCGTCGCCGAGTCCCGGCGGACCCTGCACTCCGGCGACATCGAGGGCTGGCTGAAGGTGTTCCTCGATTCCTCCGCCGGCCCCTTCCGGCCGGCCGAGGAACTGGACCCGCGCATCCTGGACCACCTGCGCGAGATGGCTCTGCACACCATCGCCAAGCACACGCCCGGCGAACGGGACTGGCATGTGCCGATGGCGGACACCTGGGCGCGGGTCCCGAAGATCGACGTCCCGGTGCTCACCGTCAACGGCACGCTCGACTCACCGGACCTGCTCGCCGACGCCGAACGCTACGCCGACACCGTGCCGGACGGCCGCTCGGTGCTGGTGGAGGGCACCGCGCACTTCCCCAACCTGGAGCGGCCGCAGGAGTTCAACGCGATCCTGCTGGACTTCCTGCGCGGGCTCTGACGCCGACAGGGGGTCCGCGAGGTGCTGCGCCGGCTGGGGGTACCCCCGGACCCGGAATCCCCGGACCCGGCACCCCCGGGCCCCCGTTGCTCGCGCCGATGAGGCCGTCTACGCCGATTGCGGTCAGCCGCCGCAGCCCGAGCGGCCGTCCCGGTCCGGTGCCCGCGCCGGGTTCCGTCTCCTCGACGCGTTCATCCGGTGTGCAGCGGAGAATCCGCTCGCCCGTCCTGAACCGGCCCCCGCACCTGGCCTCTTCGCGTTCGGAGAGCGGCTGACGGCGGACCATGAGGGTCCCGGGACGGCCGGGACGGAAGACGCCGCGCCGATACGTGGCGGGGGCATGGGAACCGGGTGGACTGAACGGCTGTTCAGCAGGATGGGGCCGGAGTAGTTTGCCGCTCAATCGCAGCGCAGGGGTCACGGAGCGTCCGACATGACCAGTGAGCCACAGAGCCCTCTTCAGACTTTCCGGCTGCCGGCCACGGTGCTCGGCACGGACTCGGACCGCGCCCTGGGGCGGGCCCTGATCGCCGCCTGGCAGTCCGACGGCATCTTCCAGATCAGCGCCACCCGTACGCAACAGGAGGCCACGGAAAGGGCGTTGGACGCCTCCCGGGCCTTCTGCGCCAGACCGCTGAAGGAGAAAGCCGCCCGCGTCTCCGACCTCAGCTACAGCGGCTATGTGGCCTCAGGGGAGGAGGAGACGGCGGGGGAGCGGGACGGCTCGGAGATCTTCACGGTGTGCCCCGACATCCCCGCCGACGACCCCCGCGTCATCGGCGGTTGGCCCTGCCACGGCCCGGCACCCTGGCCCTCACCCGACTACGCCCGCGCCATGAAGGACTACATGACGGCCGTCGGCGAGCTGGGCCACCGCCTGCTCCGGCTCACGGCTCTCGGTCTCGGCCTGGACGACCCGGACCACTTCACCCGGCTCACCGCGGACGGCTGGCACCACATGCGGGTCCTGCGCTTCCCGCCCGCCGACGCCGGCTCCGAACGCGGTATCGGCGCCCACACCGACTACGGCCTGCTCGTCATCGCCGCCCAGGACGACGTCGGCGGCCTCTACGTCCGGCCGCCCGTCCCGGGTGAGGAACGCGGCCGCAACTGGCTGCCCGGCGAGTCCATGGCGGGCCGTCACGAACACGAGGAGCCGTGGACCTACGTCACCCCGGTCCCGGCCGTCCTCACCGTCTTCCCCGGCGACATCATGCAGTTCATGACCGGCGGCGCCCTGCTGTCGACCCCGCACAAGGTCCGCCTGGCCGACCGTGAGCGCTACACCCTCGCCTATTTCCACGAACCGGCCTTCAACGCGGTGGCCCGCCCGCTCGACACCGCGGACCCGAGCGAGTACATCCACTACGGCACCCACTTCACCCGGATGTTCATGCGCTGCTACCCGGAACGCGTGACCACGGCCCGCATCGAGGCGGAGGGCCGCCTGAAGCTGCTGGACCGACTCCGCGAGGAGGCGCTCGCCTGAGGCGGCACCACGTGGCATCGGGCGTCCGACGCTTGGCACGTGGCTCGTGATCCCCGGCACCCGGCATCGAGCACGTGGTCCCCGGCATCGAGCTTCGGGTCCTGGCGCCGCTGTGTGCGCGGCTTCGGGCCCCGGCCCCGCCGTGCGCCCAGCACCTGGCTTCGGGCCGCGGCCCGCTGTGCGCCCAGCACCCGGCATCGGGCGTCCGGCGCCTGGCACGTGGTTCTCGGTATCGGGCTTCGGGTCGTGGCTCCGCTGTGTGCGCGGCCTCGGGCTTCGGGTCCCGCCGTGCGCCCGGCACCTGGCTTCGGTCGCGGCCCCGCTGTGCGCCAGCACCCGGCATCGAGCCCCGCCCCCCCCCCGCGCGCCCGGCTACGGCACCACCGTCACCGGCCACCGCCCCGCCTTCACCAGCCGCACCGCCACGGAACCGACGATCCGGTGCCCCGCCTGCTCCGAGGCGCCGACCACCACCGCGTCGGCCTTGAGTTCGTCCGCCGCCTTCGTCAACCCGCTGTAGGGGTCGCCGCGGAAGGTGTGGAACTCCCAGCGCACATCGAATATCCCCTTGTTCTGCTCGGTCGCGAGCCGGATCTGGGCGACCAGGTCCTCGGCGATCTCGTCCGTGGCCTCGGCCACCGGAGCGCCGAGCGCGGCCCCCGACGCCATCACCGGCTGGACGTACACCACGGCGAGCAGCGCGTGCTGTCGCCGGGCCAGGCCTCCGGCGTACGCGGCGGCACGGAGCGAGGAGTCGGAGCCGTCGACACCGACGACGATCACCTTGGGCCCGTCCGTGCCCCGCTCGAACTGATGCGAATGCTGTTCCGTCACGGCTGCGAGGCTAT
Organism: Streptomyces sp. NPDC057253; assembly: GCF_042669125.1. Lineage (NCBI taxonomy): Bacteria > Bacillati > Actinomycetota > Actinomycetes > Kitasatosporales > Streptomycetaceae > Streptomyces > Streptomyces sp. NPDC057253. Next base: position 241,164 of record NZ_JBHUXV010000001.1, read on the forward strand.
CGGAAGCCGCAGGTCCGGACGGCATACGGGACCCGACTGAACGGCTGCGCACACGTGGCGGAAACGGGGCACCCGTAGGGCGGGCGCGACCGGGCCGGCACCGAGGCCCGTCGCCGCCCTCGTTTCACCCGGCCTCGACGGAGGGGACGAGGCCGGGGCCGATACCCCTTCCCCGGCCGTGCCCTGATGTGCCGTCATGCCCGACGGGAGCCTCCCCACTGGGCCGGGCGGGTGTTTTCGTGCCGCCGCACCGGTGTTGCTGAGGTGCGTCGGAGCTCCACCGGGCGACTGATGAGTCATGACGAAGGATCAGTTGCTCACACGGCTGTCGTCGCAGGCGGCCGCGGTGCTCACCCGGCGCCGGGCCCTGCTGGCCGGCGCCGCCGCGCTCGGGGCCGCGGGCACCGCGGGTGTCTTCGCGGCGGTCACCGGCGAGGAGCCGGTCAAGCCGGCCGCCCTCCCCGCCGCCGGCCCCCCGGCCGCGGCCCGTCCGCTCCAGCCCTCGGCCTACCGCCTCCAGCCCCTGACCGGTTACGGCCCGCCGCAGGCCGCCCACCGCAGGACGCTCCTGCGCCACGAGCCGATGCTGAGGGTGTCCGGACGCGGCCGGACCATGGTCCTGACCTTCGACGACGGACCCGACCCCCGCTACACCCCGCACATCCTGGACACCCTCGCCGAGTACGACGTCCGCGCGATGTTCTTCGTGTGCGGGGAGATGGCGGTCGAGCACCAGGACCTGCTGGCCCGGATGGCCGACGAGGGACACGTGGTCGGCAACCACACCTGGTCGCACCCGCTGCTCACCCGGCTCACCCGCTCCCGCATCCGCTCGGAGATGGAGCGCACCTGCGACGTCATCGAGGAGGGCTACGGGGAGCGCCCCGAGTGGTTCCGCGCTCCCTACGGCGCCTGGAACCGCGCCGCCTTCCAGATCGGCGCCGACCTCGGCATGGACCCCCTCGCCTGGACGGTCGACACCCTCGACTGGACCACCCCGGGCACCCGCAGCATCGTCGGCCGGGTGGAGAAG